>CAYYWK010000041.1:0-11078 GCA_964475345.1 uncultured Desulfobulbus sp. | reverse complement strand
CACGCTTTACCATCGTCGAGACCATTCCCTACGACAGACCGAAGACTTCGATGAAAGTCTTTCAGATGTGCTCGGACTGCGAAAGGGAGTATAACGATCCTGCCAACCGTCGCTTTCACGCCCAACCAAACGCCTGTTCCATCTGCGGCCCGCAGCTCTCCTGGCACGTGCGCAATGGCGACAAACTGCCCTGCGAAGACCCCCTGAATGAAGCAGCTGTGGCCCTGCAAAATGGCTATATTCTTGCGATCCGCGGACTTGGCGGATTTCACCTCGCCGTCAATGCCGAATCCTTTCAAGCAGTGGCAAAGCTGCGAATACGCAAAGGCCGGCCGGACAAGCCTCTGGCCGTTATGCTCCCGGATATCGGCACTGTTCACCGGCTTTTTTCAATCGATAGCGATGAAGAAACCCTGCTCCTTTCGCCCGAGCATCCGATCGTGCTGCTCCGCCCCCGGCCTGAATCAATTCTTGCCACAAACCTCGCACCTGGGATCGATGAATTCGGCATCATGCTTCCTTATACCCCTTTGCATTTTCTGCTCTTTCAGGAGGCTTTCTGCCCACGCGCGCTGGTAATGACCTCGGGGAATATCAGCGGCGCGCCCATATGCACGAGCAACGAGGACGCACTCAATCGTCTGGCGCGCATCGCCGACTTCTTTCTGCTGCATAACAGGGAGATTGTCACGCGGGTTGATGATTCTGTCTGTCGAGTTGTCAGCGGAACCACCCGCCTTCTCCGTCGTGCTCGCGGATATGTCCCCGCGCCCTTGTCCATTCCCTGGAATCTCCCCCAGACCCTCGGCTGCGGCGGCGGTCTGAAGAGCACCTTCTGCCTCGGGCGAGGCCGGTCCGCCTTTCTCAGCCAGCATATCGGCGATCTTTTCAACCTCGAATCATTGACCTTCTTCACAGAGTCGATCCGTCATTTACAGAAAGTGTTCGAGATTCACCCTGAAATCGTGGCGTGCGATCTTCACCCGGATTATCTCAGTACCCGCCATGCTGAGGGACTTTCCCTACCCCTCTACCGGGTTCAGCACCACCATGCCCATGCCGTGGCGGTCATGGCAGAACATGGACTGGTGGCTCCTGTGCTGGCGGTCGTGATGGATGGAACCGGTTTCGGTCCGGATGGCACCATCTGGGGAGGTGAGTTTCTACTCGCAGATCCAACTTCGTTCACTCGTCTCGGACATCTCTCCCCTCTGCAATTGCCTGGTGGTGACAAGGCAGCAATTGAACCATGGCGGATGGCATTTTCTGCCCTCTACCGCCTTTATGGCGATGATATCCTTTCCAGCAACACTCTCCCCCCCACCCTGACCCAGATCCCGGCAGAGCACCGCGAATCCCTCGTTTCCATGCTCAGACATTCCTTCAACACACCGCTGACCTCCTCATGTGGCCGACTTTTCGACGCCATTGCCTCCATTCTCGGCGTCAGGCAGTATATGAGCTACGAAGGCCAGGCGGCCATGGAACTCGAATCCCTCGCCAGACAATCAGCCAGTAGATCATGGACAAATGAACTGTCAGAGTTCTGTTCCGGCTCCCGCCCCTCATTGCTCCAGGCAAAAGGCGAAAAATTGGAGATAAGTTCACTTGAATTTGTTAGAATAGTACTTTCATCCTTACGAAATGGCGAAAACCCTGGCAGGATAGCTCTGGCTTTTCACTTCCATCTTATCCGCAGTATTGCCGAACTCACGCAGTATCTTGCGGATAAAAACAGCATCCGCCAGATTGTTCTCACTGGTGGCTGTATGCAGAACAGCCTGCTGCTGAAAGGTTTGAGTCATGTTCTCAACTCAGCCGGCTTCGATATCTATACGGGTGAAAAGGTGCCGGTCAACGACGGCGCAATTTCCCTCGGTCAGGCAATTATAGGAGGTTTGCAACATGTGTCTCGCGATTCCGATGAGAGTTACAGAAGTTCACGGGAACCCCGATGATTTCTCCGCCAGTCAGATAGCAGTGGTCGATGCCGATGGTATCAGCCGGGAGGTCCGGCTCGATGTCGTTGACCACTGGCCGAATGTCGGCGATTACGTCATTGTCCACGCTGGCTTCGCAATTCACTCGCTGATAGAAGAGGAAGCACTGAAAAATATCAGCCTCCTCAAGGAACTCGCCGCAAACATGCCGCAAGAATTGTTGACATGATCGGGGCTTCGGCATGAAATACTTCGACGAATACCGGGATGGATCAATCGCCAGAGCCCTGGTTGCTGACCTGCAAAAAACTGTCACCAGGCCAATGCGGATTATGGAGGTCTGTGGCTCTCACACCATGGCGATATTCCGTAACGGTGTCCGCAGTGTCCTGCCGGATGGGCTGGATCTGATCTCCGGGCCAGGATGCCCGGTCTGCGTTACTTCGGCGTCACATATGGACGCATTTATCGCCATGGCGGATCGTCCTGGGGTGCGGGTGGCCATATTCGGAGACCTGTTCCGCGTTCCCGGCAGTAACGGTTCCCTTGCCAATGCGAGTTCACGGGGAGCAAAAGTCGATATTGTCTATTCGCCGATAGATGCCCTCGACCTGGCAAGAAAGCATCCTGAAGATCTTGTCGTCTTCCTCGGGGTCGGTTTCGAAACCACCACACCGACCATAGCCGCCACCATACTTGCCGCGAAAAACCAGGATATCCGCAACTTTGCTGTCTATTCGACGCAGAAAACAGTGCCTGCGCCACTTACAGCCCTGCTAGAGGACCCGGCTCTGCGTTTGAACGGCCTTCTCTGTCCTGGTCATGTATCGGCAATAATCGGCGCTGGGGCCTATGTTCCCTTCTCTGAGAAATATCGTATCGCCTGCGTCATCGCCGGCTTCGAGACAACCGATCTTCTGACAAGCCTCATCCTTCTCGCCAGGCAGATCGCCTCTGGAGAAGCGAAAGTGGAAAACACCTACGGCCGCGTGGTCTCCTGGGAGGGCAACAGCCGTGCGATGCACATGGTCGAAGAAATTTTCGAGACCTGCGACACAGAATGGCGAGGCCTCGGCAACATCCCCGGCAGTGGATTGAAAATTAAGGAAAAGTATCGGGATTTCGATGCCGAATCCCGTCTTGATATTCAGCTGGTTCCGGCAAGCGAACCAAAAGGCTGCATGTGCGGAAATATCCTCAAGGGTATCAATACTCCTCGTGAATGCCCGCTCTTTGGCAAGCGTTGCACCCCTGCCTCACCGATCGGACCGTGCATGGTCTCCAGTGAAGGGACCTGCGCTGCATTCCATAAATATGGCATGGACATTTAGCCAACTGGCTTCCAGGCACGGGTTTCGTCGCCACTACCTGGCATCTGTCGGGAAAAACACCACCACCTCGAATCCATTCAACGGAACTACACGCCACGATGTCTGAACAATGCATACTCCTTGACCATGGCAGCGGTGGTCTCGCCAGCCAGGAACTGATCAGCAGTCTCTTCATCAAGCACCTCGACAACCCGACACTCCGCGGGATGGAAGACAGTGCCGTGCTGAACAGGCCGACCGGACGCCTGGCTTTTACCACCGACAGCTACGTTGTCGATCCGATATTCTTCCCGGGAGGTGACATCGGCAAACTGGCCGTGCATGGCACTATCAATGATCTTGCCATGCGTGGAGCGCAACCTCTCTGCCTCAGCCTCGGTTTAATCCTCGAGGAGGGCCTGCTTCTCAGCGATCTTGAGAAAATTATCATCTCGATCGCGGACGCGTGCCGGACCAGCGGGGTACCGATCGTAACCGGCGATACCAAGGTCGTGCCGAAAGGCAAGGGAGATAAAATTTTCATCAATACCTCGGGGATCGGTGTCCTAGCCGATGGTGTCGAAATCTCGTCAAAAAATGCCCGGGAAGGTGATGCAATCCTTCTCTCCGGAACCATGGGTGACCATGGCATCACCATTATGACCCGACGCGCCGGCATAGCAATGCAAGGCAAACTCGAAAGCGACACCATGCCTCTCCACCGGCTGGTTGAAAGGCTGCTTGCTGAGCTGCCTGGCAGCATCCATACCCTGCGCGACCCAACGCGCGGTGGTGTTGCCACAACCCTCAACGAAGTTGCAGAAAACAGCCGCCTCGGTATAGAACTGCGCGAGGAATGTCTGCCGGTCAGGCCGCAGGTTCGAGCCGCCTGCGAACTGCTCGGGCTCGAACCACTGTATCTGGCCAACGAAGGAAAACTGCTGGCCATCGTCAGCGCCGAAAAGGCTGATGCTGCACTCGAGATCATGCGGGCGACAGCCGAGGGAGCCGATGCGTCAATCATCGGCCGCATGGTGAACGGCAAGGCTGGCAGGGTGGTGATCAACACCCCGGTCGGAGGTTTACGGCTGGTGACCGCACTGCATGGCGAACCCCTGCCCAGAATCTGCTGAATCTCAGTACAACCAATATTTATCACTCCGGAATCACTCATGACCTTCCCGGCAAAAAAAATCGGCATATTCGGCATCGGCAACTTTATCCTCCGAGATGAAGGCTTTGGTGTCCACACCGTCCAGTACCTGGAAAACAACTATATCTTTCCCGAAAACGTGGAGATTCATGACATCGGTACCGCCGGAATCTATATGTCCCCGTTTCTCGAAGAATGCGACCCGGTCCTGATCATCGATGTTGTTGATATTGCCGGTGAGCCTGGGTCTTTCCACTTTTACACCCTCGCCGATGTCAAGGCAGGGAATTTCCAGACCCGGTTGTCTCCCCACCAGCTCGGCTTCCTTGAGATTATTGAGATTTGCAAGCTGCGCGATTCCGCACCAAAGGAGGTCGAGTTCTATACCGTCATTCCCAAGGAGCTGACCGAAAGCATCGAACTCTCGGATGTCGTTGGCCAACGAGTTATCGAGGTTGCGGAGATGATCCTGAAAAGACTGGCCGATCTCGGCGTCAAGGTCGAGAAGAGGCCCCAAGCTATTGACATTATAAACATATAATGCGTCTGGAATCTGAATACACTGTTCGGGCTGATCGCATGAACCCAGTGCTACAGAATATTCGACTAGAAATTGAAGGCCCCAAACAGTCAGCCTGGATACCGTAATTTAAAGAAAACACTGGAACAATGCTCGCCAAGTGGCGACCGACTGTTGGCCCCCATCAGGAGGCCATGCGCCCAATGTCCGTCAGGTCATTATTAGGCAGACCTGACCTATTTTTCTCCAATTCATGAGGACACAACCATGTGCGATTCATGCGGATGCCCCTCACCGGGAAGCACCTCTCACAGCCACGGCCATGAAGGCCACAGCCATAATCACCGCCACGATCATCACACCGATCCAGCCGGATCGCGGACTATAGATGTCCAAGCCAGCCTCTTTGCCGCAAACGATGCTCTGGCAAAAATCAATCGCGACCACTTTGAGGAAGTCGGCGCCGTGGCCCTCAACCTTATCAGCAGTCCCGGATCAGGCAAAACCACACTGCTTGAGCATACCATCGAAGCATTGAATGGACAGATCCGTATCGGCGTCATTGAGGGAGATATCGAGACCGAACGGGATGCCGACCGTATCAGAGCGAAGGGGGTGCCGGCCGTTCAGCTGACCACGGGGGGGGCCTGTCACCTCGACGCAGCCATGATTCACCGGGGTTTCCACCAGTTGCAGAAGGAGAAGGGCGGCAACGACATCGATCTTCTGTTCATTGAGAACGTCGGTAACCTGGTATGTCCAGCCACCTTCGATCTCGGCGAACACGAAAGGGTTGTCCTGGTGTCAGTGCCGGAAGGCCCGGACAAGCCGGCAAAATACCCCAAGGCCTTTACCAGTTCCCATACCTTCCTAATCACCAAGACAGACCTGCTGCCGTATTTTGATTTTCCGGTGGCTGAGGCGAAACGGGAGGCGCTGCACCTCAACCACCATCTGCGGGTCATTGACCTCTGTGCCACCAAAGGCGGCGAGGGTTTTGAAGCATGGCTCGACTACCTGCGGGAACTTGTCGGGGCAATGAAAGCCAAACGACGCTGAAATCCCTCCACTACGTGCCTTCCTCTCGTCGCCAGCACGGGAGGAAGCAAGAGGGTCAGCACTCCCCTGGAACGACTGCTCTCAGCCGCGCTGCTGCTCCCTGATCTCCAGCAGTAGTGCGCGACCGCCAGACATCAGGATTCTGGAACCAAGCTCCGCCCCTATCCTGGCAGCCTCGCAGGCCGGCCCTCGCAGCGACGACCGCACAATCTTTCCGCCATCGAGACTGACAAGCCCTCCATCGACCACTACATCATCCCCATCAAGAAGTGCCAAAGCAAAGGCAGGGATACTGCATCCTCCTTCGAGGGTTCTCAGAAAAGCACGTTCTGCTGTAAGGCAGACCTCGCTACCGCTATCGTTGAGGCAGTCACGGATACGCTTGATTTTTTCCTCAGAAAGAGCTGAAGACGCCTCGATGGCAATACATCCTTGACCGACTGGCGGCACGAACTGGTCTTCAGGAAAAATCTTGACGATCATTCCGTGATATTCCATTCGCACCACTCCGGCATAGGCCAACATCAGGGCATCACAGGCTCCTTCCCGCATTTTGCGGATCCTGGTCTGGAGATTTCCCCGCATTTCCACCGTCTCGACGTGCGGGTAATAATGCCGCAGCAAAGCCCGCCTCCTGACCGACGAGGTACCGATGCGGAGAGGCTGTGTCTCATCTTCGATTGCAAGGGAAGGATTATCGCTGACCAGTACATCGTTCACCCGCTCCCGCCGGGTGAACGCAATCAGGGAAAAGCCCTCTGGAAGCAGCGACTGCATGTCCTTGGCGCTGTGCACTGCGATATCGGTGACACCACTTGCCAGTTGTTCTTCCAATTCCTGGGTGAAGACTCCCTTGCTGCCTATTTTGGCTATCGAGGTATCAAGAATCTTGTCCCCTTTGGTCTCCATGGCACAGATTTTTGTTGCCATGCCCGCCTCATTGAGCGCCCTGGCGACTGTCTCTGTCTGCCACATCGCCAGCTTGCTCTTGCGCGTTCCGATTACTATCATTCCCCTATCTTCCTTTATTAATGGTGGCATTACGATTGGACACGGATAATTATTCCGGATCGCAATTGCCATCCGGTCATGATCACTGCAGCATCGTAAATGGCTGGTCGTTTCCGACCTTACTGGTTTGCCATACGGAGACAGAATCAGGTATCATACACCATGCGCTTACTCCTCTACAACATCCGCTATGGCACAGGTCACAAGAAGGGTTTCCACCTGCCGGTACCTTACGCCGGCTTCTTCAAAAATACGGCCGCCAACCTGCAGCGGATCATCAGCTTCATCAGGATCATCGATCCCGATATCATTGGCCTGGTCGAAGTGGATTCGGGGTCCTATCGGGCAAGCAACACCTGCCAGGCAGCACAGATAGCCAGCGAACTCGGGTACCATTTCATCGTCGAAACCAAGTACAGCAACTCATCCATCGTCCACAGGATGCCGATCATCAGGCAGCAGTCAAACGCTCTGCTGAGCAGGAGCGAGATCCTTGACTGCAGTTTCCATTACTTCTCTCAAGGGGTCAAACGTCTGATCATCAAAGCCGAGCTTGAAAACGTAGCAATTTTTGTCGTTCACCTTTCCCTGAAATTCCGGCATCGACAAAATCAGTTGAGCCAGCTCTACAGCCTTATCCAGTCAACTGAAAAGGAAATCATCGTTGCCGGCGATTTCAACACATTCTGGGGAGACAGGGAACTGAGGCTCTTCCTGGCCGCTGCCGGCCTCGAAAACGCCAACGTTTATAATGCCCCCTCTCATCCCAGCCACGCCCCGCACCGCGAAATTGACTATATCCTGCACTCGCCTGGCATCACGATAAACGATTTTTTCATTCCTGATGTCAAACTGTCGGATCACGCCCCGCTGGTCTGCGATTTCACCTGCCAGACCACCGACGCGCCCGCCAGCTCCCTGCCCGATCCCAAAACACTGAACCAGTTTCCCTGATGCCCATTACCACTGCAGAGATAAGGACATCGTTGACGCCCCGCCGACTGGTGCGGGCAAAGACCAATGGGCTCATGCAGCCACCCCGGAGAAACGAGAAGAAGACGGGCCTTCACCTTCCTCAGCCGCTCATGCCGCCTTATCAGCAAGGACAACCACCGAGCAGTTGCGCCCGGTAGCTTCGTGCCCCTCCCTTCGCGACCTGCGATAGGAAAAATACGCCGAATTGCAGGAAGTGCAGATTTCCGCACAGTTCACAGATGATGGGTGCAGCCCGGCCTTGACCAGTTGCTGCCGGGTTATCCGCCAGAAATCAAAATGGGTGTCAGATGCCCGGAAATCCAGGAACTCTTCGGGAAATTCCAGGCGGTAATTGATGAACTCACTGCAGCAGGGACCGAGGGAAGGGCTGATCACCGCTAGGATATCAGTCGGTTTCGATGTATAGCGGTCATGCATCAGTCTGATCGTTGCTCCGACGATATTGGCAACGCTGCCGCGCCATCCGCTGTGCACCGCAGCAACGACCATCCTGACAGGATCACAAAGCAGAACGGCCTGGCAGTCTGCGTGCTGTACCATTATGCCGACTCCAGGCAAAGGCGTCACGATCGCATCATAACCATCAAATTCTTGATCGGCACCCGGGGACTCTTCCAGAACAAGCACCTGATTGCCGTGCACCTGCCCTGCCGAGACAAGGCAGTCAAGATTCAGGGCACTCTTTATCCTGGACCTGTTGGCAACTACCATCATGGGATCATCCCCCACACAATGACTGCAATTGAGCGAAGCAAACGGCGCCTGGCTCAACCCTCCATGGCGATTGAATAGTGCAAAACGACAGGCCGGGTCGCCCTTTGGCCCCAAAACTCCAGAAATGATGTTTCTCCCTGCATCAAACATCTCACTCTCCATGTATACTAACAGCCTGCATTCCCTCCTCGCCGGGAACGCCATGACGGAACAGGAAATATACCAAATGGAGAAGATATGCGACAAGTGCGTATCGGACTCAGGTCTTCGTTACTTTCAGATCCGATGCGGTCTCTCAGGCACCAGCCCTGCTCGTCTGACTGGGAGTCACGTTTTCATGTAGCTGATAATTCAGGCTCGCAACGGTCCCTTTGCCAATAGGCGAGGCATATTTCACTTTGCAGCTGCCGCAGGAAACCTGTTCCTTACGATAGTTGTACACCTCCGCTCATGCGAGTCGGACGGAATCGTTCTCTCGGCTGCGAACATATCTGGGAAAAAAAAAGGGGATGCCACAGTTCGGCATCCCCTTCCTCATGAAGCAGACGTTGCTGCCAGGATCAGAAAAACGCCTCAAAGGTCAGATAGATCTGATCAGCCTGCTCAACCGAATCAATTCCCATCATGGCCATTTTCATCTGATCCATAGGATCACTCAGGTCATAGGCAGCCATATTCCAGTCACCAGAGCCGAAGTAGTCGTATTCGTAATGCTGATAACCGAAACGGATAAAGGTCTTGGCGTATTTGGAAAGCAATTCGCCTGTCGGCAGGTCGTAGAGACCATAGACCTCGTACACCTGTCCCCGGGCCGCCAGTTTTGACTGGTAGATTTCGTCATGGCCTGGCGACATCGCCAACCAGTTTTCGGAACCATAATTGAATTCTGCGCCGAGTTTCAGACCGATATTGTCCATATCATAACGCAGACCGGCATATACGCTGTACCCGTTCTCATCACTGGTATTCGGGCCAGTCAGGCCTGCAGCCATGGCTGCATAGTCATTGAACATGCCGTCTGCGTCAGGTTGGCTCTGCGACCATCCTCCAGCCAGGAAATAATGGACATTGCCTGTTTTGTTATGGAAAAGTGCAGATGAGTGAAGAACGTTCCCCAGATTCTTGCGCGGCCCCAGACCTGACATCTCACCAAACATGGCGTTGATAAACGGATCCTGAAAGTTGGGGTAATTTATCAAATTGAATGCCTTGAATAACTGCAGATAGGCGAACATCTCATCCTTTTTCACCACATCCCAGCTGAATCCGGCAAAATCCATGTCGTCGAGTCTGGTGGTTACGTTTTCGTCCTGCAGGCCGGCTTCGAAACCGCGTCCGTAGCAGAATCTCAGACGACTCTCTCCCAACGCCTCAGCCCCCCAGTTCCAGGCATACCCCAGAGTCAGCCCATCGAAAGGCCAGTCCATGAAGGCCATGGGAGTGGCATCCCCATCGACGCCCATCCGTTCCTGGGCTGGTTGCCCGTCAGTAGTTGGTCGTCGACCGATGGACAGCCACATTGGCAGTCCGCCGATATTGTTCCAATTGACGTAGGCGCGATCCACATAGAGGGCACTGTCTTCCGCCGGAGTCCTGGTGACGTTGCCATCAAATACCGGCCACATCGCACCCGAATCATCCCTGAAGGCAGACTGATTTCCCCAGGTCTTGTACATCGCGAGGCGCCCCTTGAACTCCACATTCTCGGAAGCGTGCACCCGCATGTTGAGACGGAACCGATTGGTCCAGATATGATCGTTCTGCAGATCACGGCCAAAGACGGTATCGGCTGCGTAATAATCAAGCCGGCTCCGGAAGTCACCGAAGAATTTGATGCGGGCAGCGAGATCCCAGTCCTCCGATCTCTCATCAAGGTCATCCACACTGTTGGAGAGTTTGTCGCTGACTTCCTTCTGAGCGTCCAGCGCCGCTCTCAAGTCATCGAGTTCCCTGCTCAGTTCCTCGATCTTCTTCTCAAGATCGGTGACATTCGGCCCGGCACTGGCCATTGCCATTGCAGGGACAGCCAGCAATCCTGCCAGTGCGAAAACAGATAATTTTTTTACCATCCCCTTCCCTCCCTCGATTCAGTTTGACTGCGGCCAGAACTTCCGCTCCCTCTGCCAGTCTTTCTCTTCGGAACCTTCCAGTCAGCAGCGTGCAGCTGCGCCTTGCCAGCAAAGTACAAATTTTTTTACCCAACATTCACTGTCTATCGTAGATACCGGGCATTGTCAAGAGTCACTCCTATTTTAGTAAAAAATTTTTTTCTGAAATACGACCACCGCTTCACATGCCGAGGCACCCGGTATTCTTTCAGCGGGCGATTTCTCTTTCACTCTGGATCTTTACGCCGTTTTCCGGTAAGAAACTAT
>CAYYWK010000040.1:0-11248 GCA_964475345.1 uncultured Desulfobulbus sp. | reverse complement strand
ATGGACCTTCCTCCACTCCCCTTTCTTGTCGGTCAACGAGAAGATAACGCCATAGTAGGCCTGGCCGACTATATGGTAGTTGGTTCCTGGGCCTGACCGGATATTGACTCGGTTTTTCTGATTTTTATACACAGAAACTATCCTGTATGGGGAAGGAGAGAGAAGGCTTCGCAATACCCACCCCGTTTCTCCCTCAAAATCGGATACCTGCATCCATTCTTCTTGAGTCTTGAGGACCTTCAGTGGAAATCCACGAGTGTAAACACATTTGACCGAATAACTCTCACCAGGACCAGTGCGAAGATTCACCTTGGCTGGCTTTACAGAAAGTGTCTCTGAAAGTGCAGTGATCGGCAAAAAGAACAGGAGAAAGAGAATCCAACAACAAATATGGGAGCGCATTAGAAACAGACAGAGGTATGATTAGCGGGAGCTCATTCGTGGACGATAAGGTTGACCAGTCGTTCAAGATCGTCAAAAGAGTAGTATTCTATTTCAATTTTCCCTCTATTGCCGTTCTGCACGATGTTGATTCGCGAATGAAGCCTGTTTGTCAATTGTGTTGCAATCGTTGAACAATAACTAGAGGGGATTTCGTTTTCGCTTGGGACTGATTTTTTCCTTTTTTCACCACGGGTCAAAGCTACACTGCGAACAAGTTGTTCTGTCTGCCTGACCGAGAGATTTTTGTTAACGACGATATCGCGAAGTTCTCGAATCTTTATTGGGTCATCTGCTAGACGGAGCAGTGCACGGCCATGACCTTCAGATATGGTTCCATCAGCAATATCCGTTTTAATAAACTGGGGCAAGTTAAGCAGACGCAGGAGATTGGTAATAGTCGATCGATTTTTGCCCACTCTTTGGGCGGTTTCTTCCTGTGTATACCCAAACTTGTTTGTGAGTTTGAAATACGCTTCCGCTTCTTCTATCGCATTGAGATCTGTTCGTTGAACATTTTCAATCAAAGCCAACTCAAGCAGTGAATGTTCGTCTGTTATATCGATGACTACGACGGGCACTGTTTGCAGGTTTGCCAGTTTCGAGGCTCGCAGTCGGCGTTCTCCGGCGACCAGTTCAAAAATGCCAGCATCATTGGTATGGGTAACGATGAGGGGTTGAATCACCCCTTTTTCACGGATAGACAGCGAGAGTTCTTCAATTTCCGCGTCACTGAACTTCGACCGTGGTTGGTGCTTGTTTGGGATGATGTTGTTAATATTGCATTGGAAGAATTTTTCTTCCTGCTGTGTACCGAAAAGAAGACTTGCTCCTAATCCTAGTCCGGTTTGTTTGGCCACGTTACGTATCCTTCTGTTGTTCAAGAAATTCTTTGGCAAGAGCGTTGTAGGATTTTGCACCAGTCGAAAGATTGTCATAGCTGAAGATAGCTTCTCCGTGACTTGGTGACTCGCTTAAACGAACATTCCTTGGGATAACGGTTTTGAAAAGTTGGCTGGCAAAGTGTTTTGATATCTCGTCTGCAACCTGATGTGTCAGCTTGTTTCTTTTATCAAACATGGTTAGAAGGAGTCCCTCGATATACAATCCTGGATTAAAAGCTTTCTTCACTGATCGTATAGTGGAAACAAGCTGTGCTAAGCCTTCCATGGCAAAATATTCGCATTGCATGGGTATAAGAACCGAATCGGCCGCGGTCAGGGCGTTTACCGTGAGAAGTCCGAGAGATGGAGGACAGTCGATAAAGATAAACTCATACCGAGAGGGAGCAATCTCGGAAAGCACCAGGCTCAACTGCTTTTCCCTGCCTTCTACCGAGATCAGCTCGATCTCGGCGGCGACAAGGTCAATGTTTGTAGGAATTATGTCGAGATTCTCGATAGATGAGCGCCGAATGACCGACTCGGGAGAAGCTTTTGCTGTAAGAGATTGATAAAGGTGGTCAGAGTTTTTATCAACAAGTACACCAAGACCACTTGATGCGTTCCCTTGAGGATCAGAGTCGACCAAGAGCACCTTTTTCCTTCGCAACGCCAGGGCAGCGGACAGATTTATTGCGGTTGTTGTTTTTCCAACTCCGCCTTTTTGGTTGGCAATTGCTATTATTTTCTGTTTTGTTCTCATGTATTTTATGGATGTTGAAGTCGTGTGCATATTGCGATTTTTCTTATACCACCTTGACACGGTAAATAACAGCAAAACTCGAGTTTCTCCTTGCAAGGCTCCACACCAGTCTTGATTCTTGGTCTTCAGGACCAAGCGCTGTCGGGAAGATTCATTTGCTCTGGTTGAGGTTTCACGTGAAACATTGACAAGTGGTGATCGTAATGGAATGTGATTTTCTTGTTATTGGCAGTGGCATCGCGGGGTTGTCATTTGCATTGAGGGCATCAGTGCTTGGCAGTGTGGTGATTGTGACCAAGAAGGAGGGTTCCAATACAGCGACAAATATGGCCCAGGGGGGGATTGCTGCGGTAATGTCAACCCTCGACTCGTTTGACTTACACGTCAAAGACACGATTGTTTCTGGTGCGGGGTTGTGCGACAATGATATTGTAAAAAAGGTGGTGAATGAAGGACCGGGACAGGTGAACAATTTGATAGCACTCGGCGTCGAATTTGTTCGCGATGGTAACGGCGATGCGGGTGGGCTGAGTCTTGGTAAAGAGGGAGGGCATTCGAGGAGGAGAGTTGTTCATGCGCAGGATCTGACCGGGAGAGAGATTGAGAGGGCACTCCTTCAAAAGGTAAAAGATACCCCTCACATTCATCTGATGGAGAACTGTATAGGCGTTGATTTGTTACTCCAGAAGAAAACTGGGGCAGCGAGAAAGCAGATCTGTGCAGGAGCGTATGTGCTTGAGCAGGATGGCAATATAATAGAGACATTTTTAGCGAAAGTGACGGTTCTGTGCACAGGTGGGGCGGGTAAGGTGTATCTGTACACGAGTAACCCCGATATCTCCACTGGAGATGGAATTGCAATGGCGTATAGAGCAGGCGCAGAAATTGCAAATATGGAGTTTGTCCAGTTCCACCCGACTTGCTTATACCATAAAGATGCTAAAAATTTTCTTATCTCTGAAGCGGTGCGTGGAGAAGGTGCTGTCCTGGTTGATGAAGGCGGTTACCGGTTTATGGAAAAGTATGACAGTGAGAGAATGGAACTTGCAACCAGAGACACGGTCGCTAGGGCGATTGACAGCGAGATGAAGAAAACAGGAAAAGACTGTGTTTACCTGGATATATCCCACAAGGATAAAGAATTTGTTGCAGGAAGGTTCCCCGGTATTTACGCAAAATGCCTGGAGTATGGAATTGACATAACGCGAGACCGTATCCCCGTTGTACCTGCGGCACATTATCAGTGTGGTGGTGTGTTGACAGATGAATGGGGAAACACCTCCATTGAAGGTCTGATGGCTTTAGGTGAGACGGCATGTACAGGTTTGCATGGAGCGAACAGGTTGGCGAGCAATTCATTACTGGAAGCGGTTGTCTTTGCGCACCGGGCCTTTCTTTATACTGCGGGAAGGATGGCGGAAATCAAAAAGAGAAAACGACCTGCAGTTGAGTTGTGGACCATAGGAGGTGTGAGAAATATTGACGAAGAAATCTTGATCAATCACAATTGGGATCAGATACGCAGGATTATGTGGAATTATGTCGGTATTGTAAGAAGAAAAAAAAGACTGCTGTTGGCACAGAAACGGATTCATGAAGTCCTAGAGGAAATCGAGCAGCATTATAACGAGTACAGTTTGACGGCCAATATGATCGAGTTGCGGAACATCGCCATGGTCGCATCGTTGATCATCATGGCCGCTCTCAAACGAAAAGAATCACGTGGGTTGCATTTCATACTCGACTATCCGTCCCGGAATGAGAATTATAAAAAGTGGTATGTTTTTCGACGGCGTAAAAGAGGAGACGGTGGCAGTCTGGTTGTGCGTACACAGAGAATAGATTCTTGAGGCTTCCGTTTTCATGAAAAAAAAGGGAGTGTGGTTCCTGCCAAAGGGCGAAGAGTAGCAATCTGCAGGGTGTTCCAGAGAACGTGCAGCATTGCAAGGAGCCATCAGAGGTCAGGTATTATTTTTGGAGGTATCTATGAAACGTATGTGGATTGTTGTGGTGTTGGTTGCTTTTACGCTATCGTCATGCGGGGGACAACTGACAAAGGGTCAGGCCGGTGCAGGAATTGGTGCGGCAGGTGGGGCGGTTATTGGCCAGGCGATTGGCCACAGCACCGAGGCGACCCTCATCGGATTAGCGGTGGGGACTATGTTGGGCTATATCGTCGGAAATGAGATGGACAAATTTGATCGTCAACAGCTCAACCATGTTTATGAAAGCGCACCTTCCGGGCAAGCCAGTTCTTGGCAAAATCCTGATAGCGGAAATCAGTATGTTGTCACTCCCCAACCAGCAGTGCAAAGCTCAAGGGGGCCTTGCAGAAGGGCTGAAATCAAGGCGATCATTGATGGCCAACCCCAAACCACCTATTCAACGGCATGCAGAGATGAGTATGGACAATGGGTGTTGCAATAATTGGTGTATTGTCTCAGCCAAACGGGAAGTGAAAGGATAAAGTAGAAAAAGAGAAGGCTCGCTGTTCATGGATAATGAGCAGCGAGCCTTATGTTGGCGTCCCCAACCGGATTTGAACCGGTGTTGCCGGCGTGAAAGGCCGGTGTCCTGGACCTGACTAGACGATGGGGACCTTTGATTATCTGGTGGGTCGTGCGCGACTTGAACGCGCGACTCTCTGCTTAAAAGGCAGATACTCTACCGACTGAGTTAACGACCCTGCAGGGTTGCATCTTATACAAAGTCATCCTCTTTGTGTCAATAAAAAAACTGCACTTTCGAAGTCTTCTACCATCAGGTTGAGTGTTAGTCAAGTTTGATTCATCTCAAGACCGTGCGGAGGGGATGTCCGTAGATCACTCTGTCGCACATCGTGTTGAAGAATTGGTTGTCGGCGTGTGATCGGTAGCTTATTATGCGCCTGCATGTATTTCACCATCTGTGCTTCTCAAATTGCCGGGTACTCTTCTCCTCAACTATATACATACAAAATGGCATTACTCAAAGGATCTGCAAGTTGTGTACGTTTCAAGGTCGATGGGGATTTACCAGCATCTCCTTTTGAATTTATAGCCGACAGGGTTGCCGCATTTTCATTCCGGGATATTGATGACAGCTTCGATGAATTTTCAATTGGCTGGGTTTCAGTCGTCAATATGTTTGATTCCGCTTTCAACTATTCGTCTCATCGATGTGGTGACTACGTGGTGTTGACTTTGCGCATCGATGAGCGGAAGGTCTCTTCAGCAGTATTGAAAAAAATGGTTTTAAAAGAAGAAGAACGTATAAAAAAAGAAAAACAAATTCCTCGAATATCCAGGGGAGCTAAAGGAGAGATTCGCGAAAGGTTGAGGACAGAATTGTTGAGAAGAACAATTCCCACCCCATCGACATACGATCTATCGTGGAACCTTTCAGATTCGACATTGCTGTTTTTTTCGACCAACAAAAAAGCGCAGGCAGTGCTCGAAGATTACTTCAAGGAGAGTTTTGGTCTTCAACTCCAGCAGCAGGTCCCCTTCAATACTGCTGAATATTTGCTCACCGATCTGGAACTTGTGGAAAAATTACACGCTGCGGAGCCAACCCTCTTTGTGTGATTCAAATTTTATACTCTTCGAGATTTTCCATTTTAAATACGAGGTGGCTCTTGGATCTGGTTGATATCATCGAGGCAAAGCGTTTTATCGGTCAGGAGTTTTTGACCTGGTTGTGGTGGAAAAGTGAGGAACGTGGCGGGAGTGTGGATATAGCCGGTTACGGTGATATCAATCTTTCGTTCGAAAAGCATTTACTTCTGGTGTACGGGGAAGGTGAATCCGCGGAAAAGCTGATCTGCAGCGGCTTAAGGGCTGAATTACAGGAGGCACGTACGGGACTGCAGATCGGGAAAAAACTTGAACAGGCACGTATCAGAATCACGAAAGGCGATCTGGAGTACAGTTTCACATTTTCAGCCACTCTCATGGAATTCCGTAATATACGATTGCCCAAGACCTCTGCAACGGAAGACGAACAGACTGGTAACCGTGAAGATGTGGAGGGTGCGATTCTGGAAAGACTGTATCTTCTCGAAGAGCTTGTACAGACGTTCAATACACTCTTTCTTAAGTATCTCGAAATTCGTCTGGTTCAGGAGTGGTCGTCTGAGGTGGCAAAGATCAGGAAGTGGATAGCTACAACTCCCAGTCACATAAACTAACCATGGTATTGACTCATTATGGAGTTTGAAACTGTAATCGGGCTGGAAATTCATGCTCAGTTGAAAACGGCCTCAAAGATCTTCTGTGGTTGCTCAACCGTATTCGGTTCTGAACCAAACACGAACACCTGCCCCGTCTGTCTGGGAATGCCTGGCGTTCTCCCTGTCCTGAACAGAAAGGTTGTTGATTTTGCCATTCGGATGGGGCTGGCAACGAACTCTACTATCAACACATACAGCCAGTTCGCGAGGAAGAATTACTTTTACCCGGACCTGCCCAAAGGGTATCAGACATCGCAATATGACAAACCCATCATTGAGCACGGTAGAATTGACATTGAAATAGACGGGAAATCAAAAGCCATCGGAATAACACGAATGCATATGGAGGAGGATGCGGGCAAGCTGGTTCATGATGAACATGACGCCGTTTCCTATGTCGACCTCAACCGTACGGGAATACCGCTTCTTGAGATCGTCTCCGAGCCGGACATGCGCTCGCCGAGAGAGGCGTACATCTATCTGAAGAAGATTCATGCGATTCTCCGTTACCTGGATATCTGCGACGGCAATATGCAGGAGGGCAGCTTCCGCTGCGATGCCAATATTTCTCTGCGAACGATCGGCGAAGAGAAATTCGGCACCAGAACAGAACTGAAAAACATGAATTCTTTCCGTCATGTCCAGGCGGCACTTGAATATGAAATTCGCCGGCAACGCGATGTATTGTTAGATGGCGGTAAGGTTATCCAGCAGACGTTGCTGTGGGATCCTGATTCCGGAAGGACAGAGCCAATGCGAGGGAAAGAGGACGCCCATGATTATCGGTATTTCCCGTGCCCTGATCTTGTACCGATTGAAATCGATGAGCAGTGGATTGAGGAGATTCGGCGTAATCTTCCGGAACTGCCGGATGTTAAAAAACAGCGATTTATTCATGACTTCGGTCTGCCCGAGTATGACGCGGAAATCCTTACCGGTAGCAGAGAGTTGGCGGAGTATTTCGAGGAGGCTGCATCAAGTGATGCCGATCCCAAAAAAATATCCAACTGGATGATGACCGAGTTGCTTCGTGGGCTGAAAGGCGAAGATATACAACTATGCAAGATACCGCCTCTTCATCTTGCTGAGCTGCTTCTGCTGGTAGAAAGAGGAACGATAAGCGGGAAAATCGCCAAATCAGTTTTCCAGACTATGTTCGAGACAGGAAAAGATCCAGAAAGCATCGTCAAGGAGAATAATCTTGTTCAGGTTTCCGATGAGGGAGAAATCCTTAAGGTTATTCTAGAACTACTGGATGAATACCCGGAGCAGATGGCGGAACTGCGCTCTGGAAAAGAGAAGCTGATGGGATTTTTTGTCGGTCAACTCATGAAGCGTATGAAAGGAAAAGCCAATCCGGCACTGGCGAACACACTTATCAACAAGACAATTTTCGGAGATTGAACGAAAGAGTGGAAAAGGAGAACTGGCAACAGAAAGGAGCCGGGCACCGTGGTCGGTTGCGCGACCGCTTCCTTGAAAGAGGGCTCGACGGGTTTTCAGACGCTGAAGTGCTTGAACTTCTTTTAACCTTTGGTACTCCCCGCTCAGATTGCAAAGAGCAGGCCCGCACCCTTCTTGATTCCTTCGGTTCCCTTACTGCCGTTCTTGAAGCACCTGCTCGGCGACTGATGCTGGTGAAGGGGGTCGGTGAGAAGAACAGTTTCGCCATCAATTTTGTACAGGCGGTTGCGCGTCGCTACCTGCAGGAGCGGTTGAAAGGTAAGCGCTATCTGCATTCCGCCAGGGAAGTTACCGATTTTCTTCAACATGCCTTGCGTGGGCTGAAAAAGGAAGTGTTTATGGTAATTTTCCTAGATGCCTCCCATGCGATCATCGACACCAGGGTCATTGCAGAGGGAACCATAAATGTCAACACCATATACCCCCGTGAACTGGTGGTGCAGGCCCTCGAGTTGCATGCGGTGGCAATTATTATCGCCCACAACCATCCATCAGGTTCTCTGAAACCTTCCCCTCAGGACATACATCTGACTAAAACGTTATTCATTCTCTGCTCTATGTTGCAGATCCAGTTGCTCGATCATCTGATCATTGGCGATGGCTACTGCAGTTTTTTGGAGATGGGTGTTTTGGCCACGATACAAAGTGAAGGATCATCCCTTCTCGCTTCAATGCGCTGAAGGCTGTGTCTGGTTTGTACATTCATCTGCCGTTTTGCTTGAGCAAATGCCCCTACTGTTCATTTGTCTCTTTTCCCGGGCTGGAAAAAATTCAGGGACGTTATGTTAGAGCGCTTGATGAGGAGATACAACGGATACCACAGGAAAATGGAAAGCAATCCATCAGGACAGTCTTTTTCGGAGGTGGTACGCCAACATTGTTGCCTGCAGAAATGCTGATCTCTATTCTGCACACCTGCCGGAAGCACTTCGCTCTTGAGGATGAATGTGAGATATCGGTTGAGGCCAACCCCGGAACTGTGAACAAGGAGGATCTTCTGTGCCTGCGTGATGCAGGTTTCAACCGAATTTCCATTGGCATTCAATCCCTGGTCGATACAGAGTTGGCGCGTATCGGTCGCCAATATGCTTCCTCGACTGCAGAAAAAATACTGGTTGAATCACAATCAGCCGGCTTCGAGAACATCAGCGTCGATCTGATGTATGGTCTTCCCGGGCAAAATGCCGAGACGTGGGAATATAGCCTTACAAAGGCCATCGGTTATGGTCCGGACCATATCTCCTGCTACCAATTGACACTGGAAGAAGGGACTGCGCTGGCTCGTGATGTTGCAAGCAAGACCTTGACTGTGGCAAGCGAAGATGAGGCCATACAGATGGAGGAACTGGCGCTCGTGAGAACAAGATCAGCCGGTATAGAACAGTATGAGATTTCCAACTATGCCCGGCCGGGGTTTGAGTGCCGGCATAACCTGAACTACTGGAAAAATGGCAGCTATTATGCGGTCGGTGCAGGGGCGGTAAGCTACGTAGATGGTGTAAGAAAAAAAAGGATCAGTTCGCCTGTTGAGTACTGCCGTCTCTTGGAAGATGGAGAAAGCCCGGTCATTGAAGAGGAAGTTCTGGACAACGAATCATCGTTTCGCGAGAGTGTGGTCATGGGGTTGAGGATGATCAAGGGAGTGCATCGACAAACCCTCTCTGCCAGATACGGTTTGGAAGTCGAAGCGTATTACGGAAAACTGCTGCTTGAGTTGCAACAGCGGAAACTGCTGGTACTGGATCGGGAGTACCTGCGATTGACGGCCCGAGGCAGGAGATTTGCGAACAGGGTTATGGCGGATCTGGTTTGAGATGGATGGTGTTCCGGTAGAATCACTTCCATACACGGTATGGGGTATGAACAAGATTTGCGTTACGGTAGCGAGGGTCATCGCTTACCTCTCTGCCTATCCAGTGAGGCCTGACAAACTTCTGTTCAGGGGCGTCCAATTCGATTTCTGCTACAATCAAGCCTTCATTCATCCCCTTGAACTCATCAATCTCCCAAACAGATCCTTCAAATTCAACCACATAGCGTGTCTTTTCGATCAAGGGTCCGGAGCATAAGGTTGCTAGCATTTCCCGGGCGTCACCGAATGAAATCTGGTACTCGTATTCTTTGCGACTCAGTCCGGTGGTCGGTCCTTTTATTGTAAGAAACCCCAGGTCTCCGGCAGTACGGACTCTCACTGTAGCACCTCCCCCAGTACTGAGATATCCCTGACAATACGGTTTCCCCTTTCCGAGTGTACGCCAGTCATCGCCGACAATCAGAAACTTCCTTTCGATTTCTGTCCCCATGGCATGCTGTCCTCATTCTTCATGTTCCATCTGGATGTTGGTGAAATTCAGGGTGGCATGGACCGTCAATAGAGGGAAAAATAGCGCCAGCAGAAAAACATTGAGCAGCGGGATCATGCTGAGCAATGCCGGAACAAACCCCAGTCTGAAGGATATTGACCTGTTCGATGAGACCCAGGAAATCTTCCGGTGCAGCGTCCATCTGCGGCGTGATGCAGGATAGTCAATAAACATAAGTGCAGAATAGAAGGTATATAACAGGAAAACGACAAGTTGCCCGAGTATTGGAATAAAACTGACAAGAAGTGCGACAAACGTGACGAGCACGCCGTACATCCCTATCTTCAGACCTTCGGCGAAGTCTGCGAGTATTCCTCGGAGTGTCAAATTTTCTTCAGGGTGAAAGCGATCACCTAATTGCAGCTTTTCTGCGGCACCGCTGAGAAGGACATATCCGGGAGTGGTGAGTGAATAGGCAAGGAGGAAGGAGATATAAAAAGAAAATACCCGGGTGATAAGCAGTAACATCCACCTGCCGGTGGTCCATCCCGAATATTTGATCCACCCCCAAAAACTGTCGGTGGTTGGGGCGGAACTGAAGTAGGGTGCGGTTAAGGTGTCAACATAACCTGTTATGACGACATAAGAACTCCAGGTGAGGCAGATAGTGACGATGAAAAGGAGAGCGCTCCATCCAAGTAATTGTCTTTTTTGGAAAATCAATTCAAGCGAGCGAGATAAAGGAATCCATTTCGTTCTCGGCAATTGATACCTGTTGCTGGGAGTATCTGCGTGTTGGGCCGTTACAGTTTTTGGCTGCATGCTCGAAGCGGAAGATATATTTGACATTCATAAAAGTAGCGATGCTATTGGCATACAATAGCGCAATTGCAGTGGGAGTAAAGAGCAGATGGTGACAATTAGGTTGAGCTGGTTTACTGTTTGCCAATGACCAGGGAAACGAAAAAAAAGAATGCCAATTGGTATAGTTGCCAGCATTGCGGTTACCAGAGCCTGAAGTGGCTGGGCCGATGCCCTGATTGCGGCAGTTGGGAGAGCCTCATTGAAGATTCTCCAGTCCTGAAGAGCCCGCAGTTCGGCGCGTCTCTGCAGGCAATCCCGATGGATGATGCTCCCTATGGCGAGGCTGAACGGATTGTAACTGTTCTTTATGAGTTCGACAGGG
>CAYYWK010000039.1:0-11251 GCA_964475345.1 uncultured Desulfobulbus sp. | reverse complement strand
TCGTGGCTACACCACATGCTATGAAAGTAAATTGCAGAACTTGACGCACACAACTCTTTGCAATGGCAAGTTTCCCTGATCGGTTGCAATGCCCTACAGAACACTGCAACCGATTTATAGCGGGGAATGAATCCGAATTGTTTAATCTTTAATGCAACGAACCGCAAAACCTTGAGCACGCGGGTAACTGACCGTCATAGCAGTGCCAGGATTGATGGACACAAGATAGCTCTCTGTTCCATCAACGGTGCTGGTCCAGTACACCCCTTCAAACCCGGTTCCAGTGATCGAACCAGTGTCAGAATGATGCGCTTCCATCAAAAGAAATTTGAGAGGGGATGTAAAACCACTTTCCTGGGACGAGGGTAGCTTCCCCAAGAGCTTATCTCATCATCAAATTCGCTTATTGTTGGGTGCCTGAAACCAGAAGGGTATTATTCCTGGATGCAGCGAACGCTCATGCCACTCGCCCTGTCGTTTGCACTGGTCACCACGCTTGAGCCAGTAATAGTTAATTTTTCAGAAGAACTCGGGAAGCCAGCGTTAACAGTACTCGTCCAATATGTTCCTGTGGCACCTGTCTCCATCGTACCTCCATAAAACATTCTCTTTCCACCCAACACCAATTTCAGTGGAGAATTGAAAGCACCATCGGCATTTTGTGATGTCCAAGCAGCAACTTCAGAGGCAAATTCTGTTGTGGTAGGCAGTCGGAAACCGTCAGGACAAGGATTGTTCACTCCAGTCTCTCCTTGCCAGAGATCATCGTTTGGCGCATTTCGCCAATCATAAGGATCTGTAGATGGTTTAATAAAATTGCCATGTCCAGGTGTATCGGTTGTGCTTAGATCAGTTGTCGAGCCACTGTTCCGTTTCTCATGGCCATCCGTCCCTCTACCCCACTGGTAGAGATCACCATACGCTTCTGTATCGGTTGAACTTGTTGCAACTCGGGAAGCACCGAGATTTCTATCCATCCAAACTCGCCCTGTTGTCGAGGTCACGGTAAGTACAGGTTCGGCAGGAAAGCACAGTGGTATTGATTTGCTGCTTAGAAAAGCTTCGGCATCAGCTTTATTTTTAAACCAGAGTTTAACAGTCCCTGTTCCATCGGTACTGCCATCCTCACCCAGTACAGTCTTCACTGTGCTGATTTCCTCAGGGCTATACGTCGATATAGTCTCTACCTCAACCTTCTGGTCGTGGTTGGTGATGAGGCTCCCCGTATGCAGGGCATAAACAGCACTGGCTTCACCTGGCCCTTCACCATCCTGCCATTGAACTTTCAATGTGATGTTACCATCAAAATCAAACTTGCCATTGCAATCAGGATGATCAGGATCATCAGTATAGGTTTCTACGACATACCAGTAATTTGCGGAGAGAATATCTTGGGTGAATTTTATTTTCGGATCAACAATTGAATTGACTTTGTCTTTCGTGAAATACCAGGTTGCTGTACCATCCATGTTGGAAGTTAAATAATTATCAGTAAATTTTTCCACCAGTCGGGTTTGCCATGGTCCTTCGCTGGAGCCGAAATCAATCTCGATTACACCATTGTTCAACGTGTAGGGCAAAACTGCTTCTTCTTCAGGAAGGTACTCCTCTTCACAACCTGGCAGCCAGCTGTCATCATGTATATATCGCCATTCTTTGCCAGTAACATTTTCGGAGTCATATTTGAATTCAAGAATACATATTTGGTTGCCCATGCTGTTCTGGTGAACTTCATAAAATGTTTTCCCTTCAAGGTCACTCGATACAAATCCAGATCCTGTTGATTGGCTGATGACTCTTAATGCATAAATAGATTCAACCAGATCAATTTTATCGTCGTTGTTAATGTCGCCTATCACCTCTGCATCTGCAGATGTGGCCACCAAGCCGAGTGAAATGGTGACAAACAAACTGAAAGCCAAATAACCAATATTGCGCATTAATTACCTCCCCTAAAAAAAAGTTTATTTGCAGGTAACAGTGATCAGGTTCAAGACCGGAAAGTTCACTTAATAAACGGGCGTATTACCTGCGATTGCGGTGCCCTGACTTCTCATCACTTTCCTAGACAATGAAAATATTGAGATCGAATTCATCTAACAATTTTTTATGGTTTTTCATAGAGGAAAAAACAACCCGCAAAAGTGAGGCGATGCTTCATCTTTTCTTCAACAGTTGGCTGTGGTTTATACTACATTGTGTAGTTCTGCGGATGTTCCATTCTCATGATTCATGCCTGATTTTCGTTCGCCATCTGATCTGAGGTAATGTCAAGATATATGGACAGCACAAATGTGCAGGATGGCTTTTGTGGTGATAAAAAATCATCTTGGTCAAGCACGCCAAATTCGTGTGTGCAATATTCAGACCACGATGAATGAAGGGTCATTCTTTCAGTATGTCTTGTAAATGTATACTATTATATGGATAGGGGCGAAGTGGTCGAGAGAGAAAGCATGGATTGATTTCATCTATCCGGAAAATTTTTCTGTTTTTCCGGTTAAATGGAACCAGTCGCCACAACGATTCAGCTTATCTGACCAACATTCGATTGATAGTTAACAACAGAGGCGGCTTGACCATCAGAAGGAGTTGAGCATATGACGAGTTTGCCGAACGGGAAATTCTCTATTGATTGTCGTTGCCAATTCATTTGGTTTCGACTCTATTTCGTCAACAAGCCCATCAACTCCACATTCTTGGAAGATCCAGGCGTTGCCCAAAACCAAACACTGCTGAATTCACTGTTTTTAGCGAGCCGGTCAGTACCTGTGGATGTATTGTATTGGTTCAACTTGAATTGAGAGATTTTCCATTTTCATATGAAGCAGAACGTTATCTTTATATGGGGAGAGTGGAATAATATGGTTTTCACGTCGAAGACGTGCAAGCTTCCAATCTCTGCTTGTGTTAATATGTTCCTGTTATCTGGATCAGGCATGGGATACTTTTGGTGATTACGGCAGAGGAAACCACAACCTATCGGAATACTGACATGCACATGCCAAAAATTTGCACTTGGAAGAGCTTGGTTTCTAGCGGCTTGATTTTTTATTTGATGCACGTCTCAAGTTCAGTTTTCGCCGAGGATCTATCTTGGTATACATCAAAGAATGAAGCATTTGCTGCAGCCCAGCAGCAAGGGAAAAAAGTCCTTCTTGTAGCTGGGCGAGACACTTGAAGCAATACTACTTACATGAGATTCACGGTCAGTGAGTCAACCGATCCTCCGATAAAAGACCTGTTAGAGAAACACTTCATTCTCTGGTATGACGATGTAGATACCGGTCCTGAACACTTCCCATACAGCGTTGGGCTTGGCGGGTATATATTACCGTTGATCACGGTAATAACCATGGACTCCCCAGATACATTTCTCGATCGTTCAACTGGTCGACAGCATCCACTCCGCTTTATACACCGATTGAAGCAGCATATAGGCGATCTTGACCACTCTGTTTCATTAGATTTGAAAGATGCGATACTGTCCCTTAAAATTCTCGCATCCGAGCATCTGCCAGCAGAAGTTTTTCTTGATGGAGACGTCAATGGAGACAAACAGCTCGGTGTTGCTGAAGTTATAAATGCCCTCAATAATACGACGTATGTTGGCTTTGATTCTGATTGCGATGAGCAAACAAGCACCTGCCATGGCGTTCCGGTGGTATTGTCTACCACTGGACAGATATGGATGGACCGCAACCTCGGTGCTAGTCGTGTGGCAACAAGTCCCACTGACCAAGAGGCTTTTGGTGATCTCTATCAATGGGGAAGGTTGGCAGACGGTCACCAGCACCGAAACAGTTCCGCAACGACAACGTTGAGTACATCTGATACACCGGAACACGGTCAGTTTATTCAAGTAAGTCAATATCCTGTTGATTGGCGTACCCCCCAGAACAACGGTCTCTGGCAAATCGACACTGCTTTGAATAACCCATGCCCAAGTGGGTTTAGGGTTCCAACAGCAGATGAATTAGAACTTGAGTGGGCATTTTTTAATATTTTAGATGGAACCGGGGCGTACAACTCACCTCTGAAGCTTCCAATGGCCGGAAAAAGGACGTATGAAGGGGTAGTAGAAGGGGAGGGTACAGAGGGACGTTACTGGACCAGCACTGTTAGTGGAGTTTATGCGAAAAATCTCTATTATATAAGTGTTATTGGTGGGTTATCAACAAAAGATAGAGCTGTTGGCTGTAGTATTCGCTGTATTAAAGATTAGGCATAACCATTCACCTGGGAGCCGTTTTTTTTGGTGATTTACACATGTAATTTCATAAACGATCTCCAGTTGTGTTCTCGATGGCTCATCATTGGATTTGCATGCAGTGGGAGTGACTTATAGCGAGTTTGATTTGTTTGCACAAAGACTATTTCTTACCGAGGGAGCCTTTAATCTGCCGACAGCGTTTTGGTAAATTGTCAGGGCATGCACAGCTGCAAAGCGGTATTCTCGTGACAGTGAAATGGTAAAATCTCGGGAAAAGGTCGTATCCTGCAATAGATCGGATAGCTCTTCGTGGAAAAGGGCCTTCTCCTGGAAGCCCGAAGAAAGCGAATGCTCCTCACCGTACTTCAGCGTCAACAGTTCTCTGTATTCAACCACTTCGATATGTCAGCCATAAGCACATTCAAAGGTATTTGCCTCGTCCTTCCATTTCTCGTCGTCGAGATATGCTGCGTATTTCGTTTTGCAGAAGCCTCATGCGCTATTCCCGCGGAGGCCCTGCCCGTCGACACCTCGGCTCCTGACCGGATTGTCGGCACCGGTACGCCGGGGAGCTGCACCTCCGCCGCATTCGTTCAGGCGGTGGCCCAGGGTGGGGTCATCACTTTCGATTGCGGACCTGATCCGGTGACCATAGTCCTGTCGGAAACGGCCAAGATCTTCAACGATACCGGACCGGAAATCGTCATTGACGGCGGCGGCATGGTAACACTGAGCGGAGGAGGGGAAAGGCGAATTCTTTACATGAATACCTGCGATCAGGCGCAGCACTGGACGACGCCCCATTGCCAGAACCAGGACCACCCCCGTCTGACGATTCAGCATCTCGATTTCGTCGATGGCAACAGCGAGGGGGAGGAATATGACGGCGGGGGTGCCGTCTGGGTGCGAGGAGGCCGGTTCAAGATCGTCAACTGCAGATTCAAGCGCAACGTCTGTGACCGCACCGGGCCTGATGTGGGGGGCGCTGCTGTCCGCGTGTTCAGCCAGTACAACACCCTGCCGGTCTATGTCGTTGACAGCGTCTTCGGAGGCGCTCCCGGAGACGGCAACATCGGCTCGAACGGTGGCGGGCTATCCAGTATCGGCGTTTCCTTCACCGTCATCAACAGTCTGTTCAGCCACAACGAGGCCGTCGGAAACGGCGGCAACCCGGCCCAGAGCGGGACTCCGGGCGGCGGCAGCGGGGCGGCGATATACAACGACGGCAATACCTTCCACCTCAATATCTGCGGGACCGCCATTCACGACAACACTGCCAGGCAATTTGCCGGTTCAATCTTTTTTGTCAGCAACGATCGCAGTGGAACGCTGCGGATAGAGGATTCCGGGCTCTGGAACAATACAACGCCGGGGTGGCTGACCCATGCCGGGGGGATCTCATATCTGAGCGGTACCGACCCGGTATTCATCGCAAGCCATCGCAGCGACGGTGTGGCAATCCCTCGCGGTACAACCATTGATATCGACGGGGATGGCAGAATAGGACTTGCCGAGATTCTCCATGCGCTTGACAGCGTGGCCTCTGGAGACCCTCCTGACCTCTCGCCATACGCCAGGAAATTTGGCGACATCGATTATGACCATCAGGTGGATCTCGCCGATGTCCTTATCGGATTGAAACTTTTGTCCGGTGAAGATGCGCTGTAGCATTTTCCGAATTTGAGGGGGGTGGGGGAAAGAACCGCCGGCGCCCGGGCATTGAATGCCTTGATGTCCGTCTTTGGTTGATAGCTGAGTTTCCCGCGGGGGCATAAATTTTTCAAGGTTGTGCAAGTTGGTTCAATATATACACAGCATCCGATAAACCGATTTTGTCTTCGGCATGTACTGAAGCAGCTCGCTGCAGTGCGCCGGTCTGAATACCTGCAGTCACCTGAAGGCTGAGTATGACATCAGCAAGATCCAAACCTTCATTGCCGTTAATATCGCCAATTATCACTATAGGTGGCGCATTTTGAAAAAATGCAAGGACATTGTTCGACATTTGCACGGTTTCAGTGTGACCAATCCCCTCGTACAATACAAATTGCGCAATTGAATCTATACTTGCATAGGAATCTTCGGCAACCTGCATAAACCGCCTGGCCGTCCATTCGAACTGGCTATCAAACCATTCATAAAATTCCCAGTAGGGGAAAGTGTAACCGACATACCAATGCAATCCCCAACCATTTTTGTCATCTGCTCCCATGGCAATATGCTGAGGAATATTCTTGAAGAGGGCAAGATTAAACGGCTTGCCAAGAAATTGCTCTACCCCTCCTAAGCCATAGGGGTAATGCATTTCATTCCCGGCATAGTGAGTGGTCGGTAACAGCGTCCAGCCGTGTCCAAGGAGTGCGGCAGCCCGAATCCGTTCAGGATGAAGAGCTATAAACCGGTTGGCAAAATTCGCGCTGCTGGAACCACCCCATATATAGATCTTACCGCTTGTGCTAATGTTCTGTGTCGACAGCCTGTTTCGGGCATCTTCGATCATCGCTATCAGCTGCAGGTCTGCTCGGGCATATTCGGCGGGAGCGCCATCTTCAAAACCACCCCTGCCTAAAGTCTGTATGGCTATGGTCCCGTCATACAGACCTGTAGGGCGTGGCCATACAGGCACAATGAATGCAGAATGCAAAGCATCAGCCCAGGTTTTCTTGATGCTATAATAAAAATTCGCAGCCGCGATATGATCTGCAAAATCGTCGCTGGCTGATGGGGAGTTGTTTGAAACCACCAACATATGCGGATTCGTAACTTGAGATGGAATGTAGAGATAATAGGGCCAATGAAACCCTGCCAGGGGGTTGGCGGCAATCAATTCAAGGCTTTCAGCAGATGAAATGGCCGGGACAATACTAGCCGAAATCAAACCAGCTAAAATCAAACACAATTTCCTGACGGGCAAACATGATTTTACTATCGTGACAAGCCGCATGATTCCTCCTCCAGAAGAAGCGAACCTGTTTTACTACGTAAGTACGCCAAGAGCGCAAGGCATCCACCTCGTTGTCTTGCAGTGTTTTACTTTCGTTTTCAACGCAGTTCCGTGATCCAATCAATGATTGAGCGATTCCTCTATCGTGCTTCAAGAGCTGAATCGATTCCGTCGAGGCTATTGAAACTTGCTGAAGTTCGATGATAATCTGTTTAGAGTGAAAAACTACGCCTCTCTTCATTTGTTAGAAGAAATTTGCAAAACCATGAAAGCAAGGAATGCCATGAAAAGATGTGCAATGTTCATTTTGACTATAACGGTCGGTATTTTTGGCATTCCTGCTGAAAATCACGCTGACCAGTTACCCTTGATGAAAGAAGCCCGGGAACCTGAGCTGGGCGAAGCGATTCGGCTCACTCCCGCGATATTTCCTCAGTTAAAGGGTGTGCCGGCAGATCGAACCGGAGGGTGGGCAATTGACCCATCCAATCGGCAACTCTCTCGCGCATTTTATAACAGTGTGTATATGGCCTCTGAGTCGACGCCGATCGATTGGGATGGCGACACGGGCACATGCATTCAGGGGACGACTGCGGCAGATTTCAAAAATGCCGTCCTGGCGCGTATCAATTACTATCGTGCCATGGCGGGAGTATCGGCGGATATAACTTTTTCAGATACGTACAGCAACAAGGCGCAGAAGGCGGCTCTCATGATGAGCCGAAATAACAGCCTCAGCCACTCCCCACCGACTACCTGGAGTTGCTATTCCCCTGAAGGCGCAGAAGCCGCCGATAATTCAAATCTCTCTCTAGGCAGAAATGGGTGGGCAGCAGTCAATGGCCAGATGCGTGACAATGGCACAAACAACACTGCGGCCGGGCATCGGAGATGGCTGCTCTATCCCCAGACCCAGACGATGGGAACGGGAGATGTGCCGCTTTCAGCCAGTTACTATCCGGCGAATGCGCTATGGGTTATTGACGACAACGTATGGACGCCGAGACCGACCACCCGCGAAGCATATGTCGCCTGGCCTCCGCCCGGTCACGTGCCGTACCAGATAGTACCTGCGCGATGGTCGTTCTCCTATGCAAATGCCAATTTCAGCTCAGCGACCGTCTCCGTATCTCAAGGCGGCGCCCCTGTTTCAGTAACACTGCATCCGGTACAAAACGGTTATGGCGAAAATACGATCGTCTGGGTTGTGGGAGACATGGATCCCGATGGCTACGACTCTTGGCCAAACCCCGTTCAGGATGAACAGTATACCGTCCAGATAAGCGGTGTTGTGATCAATGGAACACCAACCAGTTTTTCATATGATGTCGTGGTAATAGATCCTTCTGCACGTGGAGAAGATGAGCTTTTTCCAGAAATAGATGCCAATGTCAATCCACGGCTTGGCGAACAGCAGCAATTCACATTTTCTGCGGTCCCGTTTGCGCACTCCTATGAAGTGCTGCAGGCTTCTCTGCAAAATGGCGACACCCCGGAAGGAGGAGAGAACGGCCTCGACGCCGTTATTGATGGCACCTCACCTGCATATCCCTTACTGATCAATTCTGCCTCAGCTTCAGGGAGTCATTCGTTTCATCTTGTCCACCCAGTCAATCAGATAGATCAGAACGAATTTTTTGAATTTGATCGAACCTTCATCCCTTCAGTTGACAGTGTCCTTTCTTTCAGGTCCCGCCTTGGCTACGCAAGCGAATACCAGCATGCTTTGGCCCAGGTCAGTCTTGATGGTGGCACAAGCTGGAAAACACTCTACGATCAGCCTGGCACAAACTCTTATGGCGATGGTTTCGTCGAACACGCCATTTCCCTGGGGGATTATGCCGGAGTTCCGATTCGCATCAGATTTTCATACCAATTCGGAATGGGGTCTTATTATACGTGCACCGAATGGTATTGCGGATTCCTCGTCGACGATATCGTCGTCAGCAATTCTCAGGAATTCTCTGACGCCATGATCATCCCCGCCAACAATGACCTTTCTTTCAGCTTCACCAGGCTAACAGTGGCGCCGTATGCTTTTGCCGTTCGCACTGTTGCCTGGGAAGGCTATCCTGCTCTCGAGTGGGGGCCGCTTTATTTTCTGCCGACAGCTTCAACTCAGATCGGGCTCCGTGATGCCATAGAGCGGTTGAAATTGCTTGCTGCTGGATCAGAATCCACAACTCTGGCAGAAGTCATAGGCATATTGCAGGTGATCGTCGGGCATTGATGGTTTCCTCAGGGAGCGGAAAACAGGAGGAGCGCAATTCGAGCATCAGGTTTTATAAGGGTGAATCCAGAGGGTCAGTACGTTGATCTTTCTCAATATCGAATAGGAGATGTTTTGTGAAGCGCGGGTCAAAGGTTGTCGGGCGATTAATCCTGGCAGGACTGCTGGGGCTGACTGGCAGCCTGCAGTTTCCTGTCGCTGGAGCCAGGGCGGCGGGCGGCGGGGATGTCAATGTTGACGGCGTTGTCGATCTCGAGGACACGGTCCGGGCTCTCGAGATCATCACCTCAAAAAGCCCTGCCGCGCAGACCTCGACAGCAGCGGACGTGGATGGCGATGGCAGGGTCGGCCTTCCCGAGTCGATTTATTCCATGCAGACTGTTCTGAAACAGAATTCCAGATGTGAAACAGGCGTGAGCGGTGGCCCGGTTGAGGCGCCGCAATTCGTCCGCAACATCCCGGGACAGACGAGCTGGTTCGCTCCACCGGTGGTGAAGGATCTTGATGGTGATGGCCAGAATGAACTGATTGTCGGTTATTATTCTTTGTTCATCTATGACAGTGATGGAACCCAGCTTGCCCGGGTTAATGGCAACGGCAGCCGGATCTACGCGCCGTTCGTCGTTGCCGATCTCGATAATGACGGCATCTTTGAAATCGCCATAGGCCAGGGTAAAAATGTCTATACCTATGAATGGCGGAATAGCAGTCTGACCCTGAAAGCGGGTTGGCCGAAAGACACCACCACCGGGTCATCTCCGGAAGTCAGGGGGCTGGCAGCCGCCGACCTGAACGAAGATGGGAACATTGAGATCGTCGCAACCACTACCCAGACCACATCGACTTCCGCAGGAGGTGCGCAGGTCTTTGTCTACAATCCCGATGGGAGTCTCTATCAACCCCAGGGCCTTTCCTATCCGGCCTGGCCCCGCTACAACAACCGTACCGGCACCGGTGGCGATGCCGACCGGAACGGCATGGGCCATTCCGGATACGGCTGCTATGGTCTGAACGTGGGAATCGGTAACGTCGACGACGACTCCCGAAGCGAAATCATCGTCACTTACGACAACCATCACATCCAGGCATTCAAGGACAACGGTCTCGCTATTGACGCCTCTCCCTGGTTCACCAATCGTGCCAGCGCCTATGCCGGTCAGCGTCTGACCTGGGGACAGTTCATCCGCTGGGCGGACCCCTTGATCGAAACGAATCATTATCATCTGCACACGGGAGCATGGCCCAACCCGGGAAATGGACAGGAGTGGCTGCAGTGGACGGCCTCTCCGCCGAGTTTTGCCGATCTGGATAGGGACGGTCACATGGAGGTGATCGGTGTGCCCAATGTTGAAAAGGATGAGCCCTATGTCACTCAGGCCTATGCGATCATGGCCTTACAGGGTTCCTTCGGTGACGGCTCAAGAAGTGCCATGCGCCTGGCGGGCTGGGAGACCCTGCCCCGTGGAAGTGCACCTATCTCCGTTGATGGATGGTATCCGCCAGGAGGGGTTCCTGCCCCGGCGGTGACTGACATCCAAGGGGATGAGAGGCCAGAGATCGTCGTTTCTCTGAACGACGGCCACATGTATGGGTATTCAGCATCGGGCGTCCGGCTCTGGAGGTACAATTACATGAATGGCAAGGAGATCATGTACGCATCAGAACCCATGGTCGCCGATCTGAATCAGGACGGATCACCGGAGATCATCTTTTCCACTTTCGGCGACCCCGATGTCCATGACAGCGGCCATCTTGTCATCCTCGACGCAAACGGTGTCTTTCTCCATGACATTTCCCTGCCGAATGCCGGTCACAACGGCAACGGCAACGGCGCCCCCGCAGCCCCGACCGTGGCCGACCTCGA
>CAYYWK010000038.1:0-11262 GCA_964475345.1 uncultured Desulfobulbus sp. | reverse complement strand
CAGTGGGTGCCTGAGTCTGCTGATATGGATGGACACTATGGCGTTGTGCTCCGAACCGAGTGCATTGATCATGCCACGGAAACGGCGCTTCTGAAAAAGTCAGAGCGTCTGCAGATACCGTGACGGGGGCCGCTCCCATCTATGCACCACCGTTTGCCGTGTTGTCCACAGCAAGAGCTGCAAAAGCCGGATGGGAGCGGGCGCAAGAAGATTACTTGAACGTCTCGGTGAGAAAGCTGGTGAAACGCTGCCAGGACTTGCGGTCCGCGTCCTCACGGTAACGATCGCTGCCAAAGACGGTAAAGGCGTGGGGGGCGCCGCTGTAGCTGATCATCTCATGCCGGATCTTCTGCTTTTCCAATTCCTGGGCGAGATTGGCAAAATCCTGCATGGTGACGCTTTCGTCGGCGGTTCCATGGAGCACCAGGATCTGGCCGGTGGTCTTGCCGTAATTCTGCCCTTCCGGCGTTGTCAAACCGCCATGGAAGGAGACAAAGCCGAGCAGGTCGGAGCCTGAGCGGGCCATCTCCAGGACCGCCGCGCCGCCGAAGCAGTAGCCAGCGGCCACCACTTTGCTGCTGGTGATACCATTGTCTTTTGCGGCGGCAAGGCCGGCGTCGAGCAGGATCCGCATTTTATGCCGGTCCTTATAGAGTTCTCCGGTCAGGCGCTTCCTGTCTTCCATCTTCGTTGGCCTGACACCGGCTCCGAACAGATCCGCGGCGAAGGCGTTGTAGCCGAGTGCTGCCAGCATATCAGCCCGTTTCATTTCATAATCGGTCAATCCATCCCAGTCATGAATGATCAAAACTAGCGGGGCGTCGGCAGAGGGACTGGCAAGATATCCCTGATATGCAGCCCCATTGACAGAATAGTTTATATTTCCGCTCGTTGCGGCACTGGCGGCAACGGAAAACAACAGTACTCCTACTGCAATGATCAATGATCGCATGGCAAACCTCCTGGAAAAGATCAGGTGATGGCGCGGGCAGTCTGCCGGGAAAGGGAGGAAGCTTTTGAGGGGAGTTCTTGCCCGTAGCATTTTCCACAGGAAACACTTTCCCGGCGTTCTCTTGCAACGATAATGACCGGCGAGAAGGAGATCAAGGGTACGATGCGGGGCGGTTGCAGTAAAAAGGCAGAATACCGACTGGAACAGGCAGGGTGCGCAGCCGTTGATCGTAGTGCTATTTGCCGGTTTCTGAAACGACCTGGCCTCGGGAAGTGAAGGATATGCCCTGCTGGCTTTTGGTGCCGATCATGATGGTCTCGATGATGGGTTGGTTGATAGCCCTGTCGGCCTGCCACCGCACATGGAAGCTGGCTCCGGAACCGCCGGAGGCATCCGATTCGTTGATGACGATCCGGGTGGAGGAAAAGGGTTGAATCACCACCGGTTTTTCGGTGTATTCCCGCAGCAGCCTGCCATCCGAGTCAAAATAACCGACCCGGGAGACAGTCAACGGTGAGGAGGGATCGGTGTTTCTGATGCTGAGGGTGACGGCGAGAAGGAACGGCCGTTCTCGGTCGCCGATATAGATGTGACTGTAGGCTGGAACATAAACCATCTGTCCCTTTGACAACGGGAACGTGTCCTCGCACTGTGCCGTAGCTGAGAAGATCATCGTCACCGAGGAAAAAAACAGGGTGAAACACATCGAGCGAAGGATGGAAAAAATCATTTCGGTATCTCCTGGGTACGGGGTTACATGCTCCGCTGGGCTGATATCTGGAAAATTTCTTTTCTTTGTAGCCCTTTTTTGAGAAGATTTGAAAGGAAAAAATGTGAAGGAAAAGGAACAGGGTTTTAGGCCCGAGCGGCCATCGAAAAGGCAACCGGTGGCCGTCTATCTGTGATGCGTGGGAAGAGACCCGGAAGGGGGTGACAATGGAAAAACGGAGATTCAGCCGCATCGGTTTTGCCATGGCGGCGGTGCTGACGGTGGGGGAAAAGGTCTATTCTTTTGAAAATGTAACAAATCTCAGTATCGGCGGTTGCATGTTCGAGACTGCCGAACAGATCGGCCCGGGACAGCCATGCAGGCTGTGGATTCCTCTGGAACCCGTCGATCCGGATCTCGGAGTCGAAGTTTTCGGTGAGGTTGTCCGTTCCGATCAGACCCATGTCAGCCTGCGTTTTACGCGGATTGACCCTGAGAGCCTTTTTCACCTGCAGAACATCCTGCGCTACAATGCCACAGATACAGACCGTATAGAAGAGGAGATAGGCCGCCACCCTGGTCTTGTGTAGTCGCCTGATGTGGCTGTCGTTGAAAGTTTTGCTATACTCGTTGGGAATAGAGGGGAAAAATGCGCTCATCTCTCCAGTGCTGGCCCATCTGCAGTGTTGCCGGGCAATGCCTGCGAGGCGGCAGTCTGAGCAGAGCGGAGCAACCTGCTGGCAAGGCGGCCTTCGATATAGAGAGACAGGGCGGAGATAGCCCGGTCGCAGGTGGTGAAGACGGGCACGCCGTTGTCAGTTAGGCTGTCTCGCAAGGGATTATACATTCGACCGCCATCGACAACGGTGATGATCGGCTTGTCGGTCCGGCGGACGAGATCGATCATCAGTTGCCGGATGCTGTTGGCTGCATGCATGTCATAGTCGGAGCGGTTATCCCCCCCGAGGGTCGAGGTCGATGGCGACAGCGGGTCGAGGCTGATAACAAGCGCGTCGACGCCCTCGTCTTCAATCAGGGCTCCAGCGATCCGGGCATGGGCCTCATCGTCGGCGGTCGGCGTGATATCGAAAGGGTTGCGCAGGGTGACCAGGCTGGCCAGCCCTTTCTCCTCGAGAATTTCATGAATTCTCTGCACGGTTGGTTTCGAGATTCGGGCGAGCTGCATGCTGTAGTCGTCGGAATCAATGGAATCGGCCATACCGACAGCCTCGAAACCGGCGCCGCTGACAGCTGCCAGGCGGTTGCCGTCGATCTGCCGATCATGGAGAAATTCGGCAAGCATAAACAGATCCTGGAACTCGGTAAAATTCCTGGCGACGATCGCCCCAGCCTGACGAACACAGCTTTCACAGACAACATAGTCTCCGGCCAGCGAGGCGGTGTGGCTGCTGGTTGCCGCCTTGCCCTCGGGGGTTCTCCCCGCTTTGTAGAACACCACTTCCTTCCACGCAGCCACCGCATCGCGCACCGCATCGCAGAAATGAAGGCCGTCGAGTTCCTGAAAACCCTCGGCGTAAACGGCGAGGACGTCCACCTCTTTGGAATCCTTGAAATACTCCAGCATGTCACCCAGGCTCAGGTCGGTCTGGTTGCCCATCGAAATCATGTAGGCAGGCCGAAGTTCGGGACACTGGTGACTGCGATTGAGCATGAATGCGCCGCTCTGACTGATAAGGGCAGCCCGCCGGTAGGATGAGCCCCGCTCCTTGGGCAGCTTGGCTTCCGGGATGAACCAGGTGTCGTAGCGGCCAGGCCTGGAGAGCACCCCCATGCTGTTGGCGCCGAGGAAGACCGGTCCGCCGTCTCCCTGGTCATGCCGGGCATGGATGGTGGCTATGACCTGTTCCGCCCTCTGCCGGCTGTCGACCGTCTCCCCCATGCCACCGGGTATCAGGAGGACGCTGTGGGCGGCATCCAGGCTCACGATATCGCTGATCAATGCCGGAACCCGGGAGGCATTGATGGCGACGACGAAGAGATCGAGTTTCTCCTCCAGCGCGGCCAATGCCGGGATGCACCGAGTCCCATCGATCTGCTGCTCCTGCTCATGGATGACGACGAGGTTTTTCCGGCTGAATCCTTCTGCGGTGATATTCTCGAGAATGATCCTCCCGAAGTTGCGACGGCTGGCGGAAACACCGATTATGCCGATGCTTTTGGGATGGAGCAGCCGGTGGATCTTGCCGATGGGCCGACGGGAACTACGGGTTTTGGCGGCAGAGAAGCGACAGAGGCCATCAAGCGGAACCATCAGGAAATCCGTGAAGGCAAAGGGATTGATCTCCAGTTCCTCGATGACGAAAGGGGAAGCAAGGCTTGTCGGCGAGAAGTGGTTGGCCATGGCAATGAAGGAGTCGAAGCACTCGATCAGTTGCTCATCGGTGACGATGCGCCGCTGGCCCCGGGTCAGGCCTGCCATTTTGCGGTAGGCGATGGTTCGGGTGAACAGCTGGAAAAAGGACTGCCCGTCATGCATTGCCGTAGAGCCTGCGACCACGGCCTGACCTTTGCGGAACCTTTCGGCGTACAATTCGGTATCGGTTCCTCCGAGCCCGGCGCTGATGATCATGCCGAACTCCCGGGTGCGGCGCAAACCGACAATGAGTTCGTTGCCGAAGGCGCTGGAATCGGGCGGCATGTACTGGGCCTGCAGGATGCCGTGGATTTCTGGCCTGCCGGCTGCAGGAAGAGATTCACCCCCATCCTTGCCCTGCCGGGTGTCAGGTTCACTTGGACCCTGCCTGAGCATCCGGCCGTATTTTTCCGGCACTTCGTGGAGCATTCGCCGCATTGCCGAACGGATGGCATTCGCCGTCCTGTCGACGAGGCGGACTCCGCCGACCTCGGTTTTATGGACAATGGCCGGTGAGACGATCTTGAGGACGTATTTTTCACCAGGCAGAGTGGTCAGTTCTTCGTCGGAAAGGCGGCTGCCGCTTGGGATGAACCGGGTTTTGGGCGTGGTTTCCGACCCGGATGCCGAGAGCAGGGCGTAGACTTCGAATTCGTAGAGAAAATTGCGGCCTTCGGCTGCCGCGTCCTGCATCAGCCTGGTAATGGCTGCAAAATCTATCGGTGGAGGCATGGGATGGCCTGGGGTATCAGAAACAGCTTCTGCGGTAGGTGATGACGGTGAAGGGGTCCGAACCCGCGTGGTGTTCCCGGTGTATCTCCTGGAAAATGTCCTGGTCGAATTCCGGGAAACTGGTGTCACCATCTGCTTCACGTTCCAGTACCGAAAGGATGATCCCGGTCGCCAGAGGAAGAGCTTCCTTGAAGACCTGGGCTCCGCCGATAATGAACACCCTGGTCTGCCCCGCACAGTTGTCGAGGGCCTGCGTGAGCGATCCGGCGACCCTCGCTCCGGGGGGATGGAAATGAGGGTCTCGACTGAGGACAATGTTTTCCCGACCCGGCAAAGGCCCCGTCAGTGCATTGAAGGTTTTTCTACCCATTATGACTGGGTTCCCCAGCGTCGTTGCCTTGAAAAATCTCAGTTCGTCCGGTATGTGCCAGGGGGTGAACCCGTTTTTACCGATGATCCGGTTCGCGGACATTGCGGCAATGAGCAGAATATCCATGGCAGTCATTGGCATTTAAGGAAAAAGGTATTGAATTTAGATATCTTTCTATTTAATAATGCAGAAAATATACATTTTCCACCTTGGCAATACAACAGAGAGAAACTATTTCGGAGGTAAGTAATGAAATTGATATGCCCCTTCTGTGGGCTCAAGGGGACGGCCAATGACGCCCTGTTCGAAAAGAAGGTGCGGTGCCCGCAATGCCAGAAGGTGTTCAGGCTGTTGGAGGGAAATATTCCTGCAGTCGGGTCTGCTTCCCCGCTCAGCACAGACGGCAGTGCCAGGGTGTCGCGACTGGAAGGCACGGGTGTTCTGAAATCAACCGTGGTCAGCACCTGTTCAGTCTGTGGCTTTTCTCTCAGTGCCGATTTTCTCGAGCAACGGGATGACCGGGTTTTCTGCCGGATCTGCCTGCCCAGCTGACTGGAGGAGGTGTCGGGTTTTCTGCAGCAAAGAGGCAGGTGAAGATACGATAATTGCAACCAGGACGACCGTCCTGTCGGGAGGTAGGCGATGAAAATGCATTGTCCTCACTGCGGTGTAAAAGGCTCGGTGGATGATTCGTATATCGGCAGAAAGGTCAGATGTCCGAAGTGCCAGACAGTCTTTCACTGCGAGGATGAACAGCAGCTGATCGAGTCGCCTGCTTTCCCTGAGTCGCCGGAAATCCCCACCGAGATGGCATCCCCGATTGAGGAACAGACACCAGGCAGTGAACCCGAGCCCTGGCCGGATCTTTCGCAGCCCGGGGAAGAGCAGCGGGAAGACGAGCATGAATGGCAAGCACCTGCAGACAAAGCCCTGAGCGATAGCAAATCGGAGGCGGTTGAGGCTACTGGCGGGGCGGCGGATTTCGGCCCCGATCTCAAGGAAGAGCCTGAGCCGGAGCCAGCGGCTGCGGAAGTGGAAGCCTTTGTTCCACCCGAGGTTCCGCTCCCAGACGAGCCTGCCCCGCCTGCAGAGACAGAGGCAGCTGTTCTTCCCGATGAGCCTGAATCTGAGCCTGAGCAGCGAGCTGAGGAATTGAACGTCTCCGCTCCACCCGAGGTCCCACTCGCAGACGAGCCTGCCCCGCCTGCAGAGACAGAGGCAGCTGTTCTTCCCGACGAGCCTGAGCAGCGATCTGAGGAATTAAACGTCTCCACTCCTCCCGAGGTACCGCCCTCAACCGAGATTGTCCCGCCTGCCGAAACAGAGGCTGCCGCAATCTCATCTTCCGGAGGCAGAGTGGATGAGCAGCCTGCAGCTGTCGCCACCCTTCCCCTTCCAGGACCGAAACCCCATCCCGATTTTACCGTTGGCGAGGCACTGACCGAGGCCTGGCGGCGCACCAAAGGCGCCAAGGGTACAGTCTGGGCGGCGATGGGGGTAATGTACCTGGTGATGCTGGCCCTTGGTTTTGGGCTCGTTTCTCTGCAGATGTCGTCGGGACTTGACCCGGAAAGTGCGGGAGGAGTATGGCTCGGTATCGGCATAGAGGCGCTGTCTTCGGCGGTCTCAACCCTTTTCACCGCAGGCCTGCTGTATCTCGGAGTCTGTCTGGCTGCCGGAAAGAACTGTTCGTGGAAGATGGTCGCTGCAGGATTCCCTGCCGCCGTGCAGTTGCTGATCGCTGCAATCCTGATGACGCTGCTGGTGATCAGCGGAGTGGTCATGCTCATTCTTCCCGGCATTTATCTGGCCGTTGGCTATACGCTCACCCTCCCGTTGATGCTTGACCGCGGCCTTGGTCCGTGGGAGGCGATGGAAAAGTCGCGTAAGGCGATCCACAAGGTATGGTGGAAAGTCTTCGGGCTCTTCCTGGTAATGGGAATCATCACGGCGGTGTCAGCCATCCCCGTTGGCATTGGCCTGATCTGGACTCTGCCGATGAACGTTGTATTGTGCGGGGTGGTGTATCGCTATCTTTTCGGGGTTGTGGGCGGCAGGAACTGACACCACCGGGCGGGGGCAAGCATGCAGGATTTCGCCTGTTGTTGTCGATTCCACCTTCATTCGCGGAGTTCTCATGCAACTGACATTTGCCAGCCTACTCTGGCTGATGGTTGGCGTCATGCTGTTCATCCTCGAACTCATGCTGCCAGGGTTCGTCCTCTTTTTCTTCGGTCTTGGTGCCTGGATCACCGCAATAGCCAGCTGGTTGTGGCCAATTGAGCTCAGTGGCCAGCTGGCAATCTTCATTACCTCGTCGTTGCTGTCACTTGTTGCCCTGCGAGGTGGTATCAGTAGGATATTCCTAGGGAAACGGACTGATTCCGATATAGACACCCCCTTGGCCAGGGAGGGAGAAGTAGCGAAGGTTCTGGTGACCATTGCGCCACCGGCAGAGGGGAAAATCAGGTATTCCGGCTCATCCTGGCGGGCAACTGCCGGAGAGAGAATCGAGGCCGGCGAGATGGTGGCGATAGTCCGGCAGGAAGGACTGATTATGCAGGTCCGGAAAATTGCGGACCCGACCCTTTGACCCTTATGGTTGCAGGAAATCACATGCGAGGTGGACGATCATGGAAAATCTCATAGCCCTGTCGTTTCTGCTCATCCTGGTGCTGGTTATTCTGATCAAGACCGCTGTCGTCGTTCCGCAGCGCTCGGAGTTCGTTGTCGAGCGATTGGGGAAATACCGCGCCACCCTGGAGGCTGGCTTTCATATCCTCATTCCGTTCCTCGACAAAGTCGCCTACAGGAGGTCCTTGAAGGAAGAACCGATCGATATCGGTGCCCAAACCTGCATCACTGCCGATAACGTCACGCTCGAAGTCGACGGCATCCTCTATCTGCAGGTGGTCGATGCCAAGATGAGTGCATACGGAATCGACGATTACCGTTTCGCTGCCTCCCAACTGGCCCAGACCAGCCTCCGATCCGCCATCGGTAAGATCACCCTCGACAACACCTTCGAAGCGAGAGAATCCCTCAACGCCCGGGTTGTCGACGCCCTGGACGAGGCGGCCGCCAATTGGGGAGTGAAGGTGCTGCGTTATGAGATCAAGGACATTCAGCCGCCGCGGACCGTTCTCGACGCCATGGAAAAGCAGATGAAGGCCGAGCGGGAGAAACGGGCCGAAATCGCCAGATCCGAAGGGGAAAAGCAGGCGATCATCAACCGGGCCGAGGCCGATAAGGCGGAAAAGATCTTTCTCTCCGAAGGCGAGAAGCAGAAGCGGATCAATGAGGCTGAAGGCAGGGCTCAGGAGATTCTCCGCGTCGCCGAGGCTACGGCGCAGGGGATCACCATGGTAGCCGGGGCGATCGACTCCGACGGTGGCCGCGATGCAGCCAATCTCGAAGTGGCCAAGAAGTATCTTGATGAGTTCGGCAAACTCGCCAAAGAAAACAACACGATGATCATTCCCGGCAACCTTGCCGATGTCAGCGGCATGATCGCTTCGGCTATGGCCACCTTGAAACACAGTCAAGGGCAGCCTGCTGTGCAGCCAGCTGCCGCAATCGAAAAAGCCTGAAGGGTCTCCGGATCCGGCAGCTGGGGACGTTGGCAGGGGAGTCGAGCATGGATGCATCGTGACGGCAGGCAGAGAAGGGAGGCGTCACTCCCTCGTTTCCATCCATCTGCTGATGGTGCTGTGCGCGGCCCTGGTCTCGACCTCGTTCACCGTAGGAGCGGCGATCACCAACGGCCTTGACCCGGCGGTCCTGACTCTCGTTCGATTTGCTGTTGCCACCTGCCTGCTTGGCCCCTATGTTGCGCTTCGTTTCGGCCTGCAGTTTTCCTGGTCGCTTTTCTCCCGTTCGGCGCTGATCAGCCTCTGCCTGGTGACCTTTTTCTTCTGCATGTTTCTGGCCCTCCGGTTCACCAGCGCCCTCAATACCAGCGTCATCTTCACCCTTGTGCCGTCCATTTCCGGGATCTATGCCGTCGTGCTTGTCGGCGAGAGGCTGGCCGGGCGTCGCCTGGCGGCACTCGCAGTCGGCATGGTGGGGGCGGTATGGGTCATCTTCAGGGGCGATATGGGCCTGCTGCTGGCGATGGCCTGGAACCGGGGGGACCTCATATTCCTGGCCGGCTGCCTGGCCATGGGCCTGTATACTCCACTGGTACGGATGCTGCACCGGGGTGAATCGATGATCGTGATGACCTTCTGGATCCTCGTCACCGGCAGCATCTGGCTGCTGCTTCTCACCGGCCACGCCCTGCCTGGGGTCCAATGGGCAGGCGTGCAGCCGATCGTCTGGGGGGGGATCGCCTACCTGGCGATGTTTACCACCATCGTCACCTTCTTCCTCACCCAGTATGCCATAGCCTATCTCGGGCCGACCCGGGTCATGGCCTACTCGTATTTATATCCGGGAATGGTGGTGATCCTTGACCTGCTCCTCGGGCACGGTCTCCCTGATCTGCGGCTGTTGCCGGGTGTCGTCATCGTTATTGCGGCAATGCTGGTCCTGCAGTGGGGGCGGGAGCGGGGGCAATAAAACTGCCGGATCGCCCGGAACAGAAGGCAGACTTTTTATACGGGTATTCGGCTGCATCCTGGAATGCCTCACTCCCCGCCTTGTTCACCGGAGAGCTGCAGGATGGCCTGGTTGGCGATGATCAGGCCGAAGATGCCGGTCAATGTGGGCAGGCTGCCGAGGATCCGCCTCCTTCTGCCTCGGTTGGAATAGGGAGTTGGCTCATTTGCTTCTTCCTGGTCCGGATAGCAGAAATTGACATCCTCCAGCGAATAGATGCAGCGGATGCCGCGCCCGACCCCTTCCTTTTTCAGTCTTTTGCGCAACCTTTTTGCCAGTGGACATTTCCGCGTGTCGAAAAGATCTGCGGAACGGATCATTTCCGGTTCGCTGCGCAGGGCTGCGCCCATTGAAGAGAGAACCGGTATCCCCCTGTGATAGGCAGCTGCGAGAAGCTGGGCCTTGGGATTCAGGGAATCGATGGCGTCGATAAGCAGTTCGGGATGGGGAGTGAGGATCTGGTCGGCAGTCAGTTCGTCGGCAAAGAGGTGCAGGGATTCCACCTGGCAGTCGGGATTGATTGCCAGAACTCTTTCCCGGGCGACTTCAGCCTTGGGGCGGCCGATTGTAGAAGAAAGGGCGAGGATCTGGCGGTTCAGGTTCGATACCTGGATGATATCGAAATCGACAAGGCGCAGACGACCGACGCCCGCCCGGGCCAAACCCTCGACAGCGTAACCCCCGACGGCCCCGAGACCGACCACGGTGACGAGAGCTGCCTGCAGTCTTGAAAAAGGCTCCTCACCGAGGAAGCAGCGAGTCCGTGAAAATCTCTCCATTGTGCCAGATGAGGTGGGTGAATTCTTCAAGGTCGAGGCGGCGAAGAGCTGCCGCCTGCCGATAGAGGGTGACAATGTTGGCCGGTTCGTTGCAGCTGCAGCCCCCTGCCATTTTCAAGTCTGCCGGGAGCTGGTCGGGGGCGTCGGTTTCCAGCAGGATGCGGTCGAGCGGAACTTCACGGAAGACCTGCTGTAGGACATGGCGTCCAGGTTCGACAAGCCCTGCCGAGAAGGAGAACCAGCAGCCGATCTTGGCTAGCCGCCGCATGGTTTCGATGGAGCCGTTGAAGGCATGGAGCATGACCCGTGGCATCGATCCGGCAGCATACCGGTTTTCCAGCATGTCGACAAGTCTTCCCCAGCTGCCGACGCAGTGCAGCGATACCGGTCGTTGGTATTCCACCGCCAGATTGAGCTGGGTGTGCAGGATGGCAGCCTGATTAACCATCGCAGAGCGGCACTTGCCGTCGAGTCCTGCCTCGCCGACTCCGCAGCAGTTGGCTGCGACAAGGACTTCCAGTCTCTTCTCCCATCCCACAGCGACCTGGTCGGCATACCAGGGATGGACTCCGAGAAACGGCAGAACCTCAAGCAGTTGTTCTCCCAGGCTGAGAACATTCAGCCAGTCTTCTTCACGGGTTGCGTTGCAGAGCAGGCGGCCAATGCCGACCTTTCGTGCCCGCAGCAGCACCCCGGGGAGGATGGTCTCGAACCGGTGATCCTGCAGATGCAGATGGCTGTCGAGCA
>CAYYWK010000037.1:0-11450 GCA_964475345.1 uncultured Desulfobulbus sp. | reverse complement strand
GGTATGACCCGCTGAAATGATGGAGAATGGCCGGGCGTACCGGTCGGCGGAAGGGATTTTCGTGCCAAACCGGAGCGGAATGTGGTTAACTGTAAGAGTACACGCCCCGGCGGACTCGAGCCGCCACAGCATATCCTCAGCTCCCCTGGCGGCCGGACCGGTGACTCCTTGATGAAACACCTGCTGAAAATCGGCATAGCTGCACTGCTGCTCACTGCCGGCATTGCCGCGGCCGGCGACCTCCAGCTGTCCCCCCAGGAGAGAGCCTGGCTCGCGGAGCACCCGACAATCCGCATCAGCGGTCCCCAGGCGTTCCCGCCGTTTCAGTATTTCGACGACGACGGCGTCTTCAAGGGCATGGCTTCGGACTATCTCCAGTTCATCGCCTCAATGGCCGGCCTGCGGATCGAGGTTACCGGCAGACAGCCCTGGGAGGAGATCCTGCACAAGGTCGAAAACAGGGAGATCGACCTGCTGACCTGTGCCGCGGTGACGGCCGAAAGGTCCCGCTATCTGATCTACACGCGGCCCTACCTCACCTTTCCCCTGGTCATTGTCAGCCGCAAGGACGCCCCGTTCATCAGCGGTGTGGAAAGCCTCCATGGCCAGCGGCTTGCAGTCACCAGGAAGAATTCGACGCTCGAATGGCTGCAGCGCGACAGCATCCGGGTTGCAACCCACTTCGTCGACTCACCGTTGCAGGGTTTGCAGGATATCTCGCTGGGACAGGCCGATGTCGCCATTGAGAACCTCGCCACGGCTACCTATCTCATCGAAAAATACGGCCTGACCAACCTCAAGATCGCCGCCCCGACCAACTACGAAGACTATTCCCTGGCAATCGCCGTTCGCAGCGACTGGCCGGAGCTGGCTGACATCCTCGACAAAGGCCTGGCAGCGATGCCCAGGGAGCAGCACGACCGGATCCGCCAGAAATGGATCCCTGTCCGCTACGAGCACGGCCTCGGGATCGCGGACATCGTTACCTGGGCGGGACTGGTGGGCGGGGTCGCGGCGATCCTGCTTGCCATATCGTACTACTGGAACAGCAGACTGGCCAGGGAGATTCAGGAACGCAAACGGGTGGAAGCCGACAAAGAGCGGCTGATCGTGGAACTCCGGCAGGCCCTTGGCAACATCAAGACCCTGCACGGCATCCTGCCGATCTGCAGCGAATGCAAGAGCATCCGAGACGACAAGGGTTACTGGCGGCAGATCGAGGCCTATATCGGGGAGCATTCGGACGCCGATTTCAGCCACAGCCTCTGTCCGAAATGCATGGAAAAACTGTACGGTAGCGAAAAATGGTATGCCGATTCCCTTGGGGCAAGGGATGACTCGGCACCGGCAGGCCCGTCCCGGGACAGGGCAGTGGCGACGCCGGATCATCATTGAAACGGGTGAGGAGAGGCGGAGGCGGCGATGCGAAAAATGACGCTGACCTCGGCAACCTTAGCCTGCCTGCTGGCCTTCGGCCTGCCGGCATGTTCCCTGGCCCCGGACGAACAGGAAGTCTTCGGGATCTTCCCGATCGATGATCTGGAGGGCCTGATCACCCGCGACGGTGTCGCCATCGACCGCGCTGTTTCAAGTGACGGCAGGGGCTCGCTGCGAGTGGTTGCGGAGCGGCCGGTTACCGTGCGGCTATACGAAACCGGCGACATACACCTCGACAACAGCCGCCTGACCTACCAGGCCCGGTTGCGTACGGAAAACGTCGATGGTCAGGTCTATCTCGAGATGTGGTGCAGTTTCCCCGGAAAGGGCGAGTTCTTCTCCCGCGGACTGGATGCGCCGCTCTCCGGCACCACGGACTGGGTCACCCGGCAGACTCCGTTCTCTCTGAAAAAAGGGGAAAACCCTGACAATGTCATTTTGAACCTGGTGATCAACGGCAGGGGAAGGGTCTGGATAGACGACATCCGGCTGCTCATGGCGCCGCCTGGCAGTTAAACGGCTGCATGCGGCCTGCCCCTCATCCGCCCGGCGCCCATTTCCTTTCGATTGCCCTGAACACGCCCTCATCCGCCAGTTCCCGATAGGCCTTCTTCAGCCGCGCCAGTTTTTCCGGGGCGATCCTGCCGCTGACTCCGAAATAGTTGGGCGAAGGCGGCAGGAAGGGGACGGAAATGAACGTCAGCTCGCCAAGCGAAGGGTCGTGCTCGAGCTGGTGGCTGACGGTGTGAATCGGCCCGAGCACCCCAGTCAGACGCCCGATTTTCAACCGATCGAGATTTACCTGCAGATACGCCACGGCATCGAAGTGGCCGGCAAAGGCAAGATCCGTCTGCAATCGGGCATTCAATTCGTCCGAATAGAAGACATTTTCCCGCAATCCCCAGAAATACCCCTGCCTGGCCATGTCATCGAGGGTCTGCAGGGTTTTTCGCAAGCCCGCAGCCTGCTTTTTTCTGACAATGATGACAATCTGCTCGTAAAACGACAATCCGAGGAAATGAACGAATTCCGCCCGTTCAGGCGTCTGCGACAATTCGACGATCACGTCCAGCTGACCGTTCTCCAGCGACATCATCGCCCTGTTCCATGGTAATTCCTTCGGCTGGGCGGTCATCCCGGCCCGCTCGGCGAGAGCCTGGATCAACTCGACATTCATCCCTCCCCACTTACCGCCGGCGGTTGTGATGTAGTACGGAGGCCCGTCGTAGGCCATGTAGGACAGGGTCTCCGCACCGGAAGAGCCCTTCGGCAGGAGCAGGACGAGGAGCAGGAGGATGGCCGTCAGCGGTCTGTTCATGGCCGGCACCGGTTGATGGATGATCGGGAAAGCGGCAAGGTGGTGGTTTCTGGAATCCTATCACGGCGACAGGGCAGGGTTCAAGACGGGACAGCACTCCCGCCCGTGAACGGGGCCATGTCGGGCTGCCCGCGTCACGCGTTGGATATTTCGCTGGATGATGCACGTTTTTATCAGCCCTTGGGCCGCACAGGTCAAGCTGGCCCGCAACCGGCGACGATGCCTCCCTTTGGAACCGGCATTATCGGATTTTGCGGAATGGCGAAAAGGAAAAAGCTGAAACCGGCTAGGAATAAAGAGAATATGCCTGGCGGGGAAAATGACAGCGGGCAGGGTCAGATGTGGCCCTGACTTCTTCCAGAGGCACGACATCTCCCTTTCCGCCTTCTCATCCTGTGCAGCACGGCAAGATACTGCTCCACCTTCTCAGGGTCCACTTCCTCGCCGTGAATTTCAATCATGGTCATGAGGGCCTCCGCCCGATCCTCGCTATCGAATGTTTCTATGCTGCCCTGCTGGCCGGGCATGTCCTGCCCATGATCGCACAACCGCTCGTCTCTCTCCATTTTCCCCTCCTGTGGTGATCGAGGGACGATAGACGAACGTGCTTACAATATTCTTACATTGCTGAGCGTTGCTGAGGGGCATGCATGGGAAAACGAAATGCACGTATCAACCATACCGGCAAGTGCCTTCGTGTGATTGCAGACGGGAAGCGATTCGAACGTCCGAGCCTTGGCTTCTGAGGCCAAAGAAGAGTTCGTTCTGCAATCTCCTGTCAGCCTTAAGCAATTTTATGACATGTTCTATATTATCGAAACGATATCACAATGTGTGTGGCTGCTTTGACATACCACATTTTACCATGGAACCTCGTGCAAAAAGAAGAGGACACCGTTGTTGGCGAGAGATTGAGATCTGGGGAAAGGACAAATTTAACAGTATGACAGCCAGGCAGCTATGCCACTGATGCAGCTGACCAGTCGAAAGGGAAGCTACCTGGGCGATCTGATGGATGCGGCTTATGATGCGATAAGAATCGACCAATTCAGCCGGGAAAACGGTCGTGTCACGATCACAGATAAAAAAGGCCTGGGCAAGGAAGGTATTCCCATGGCGCCTCACCAGGCAGAACGCTACAAAATCAAATCCAGCGCGGAACGGGTAAGCAGTCGATTGAAAGAAGACTTTGGAGCGAACAAAGTCATGGCCGAAGGACACAGCAAGGTATCTCTTCACCTGATGGATGGGCTTATCACCCTGTTAGCCGATCAACTCCTCCATCTTGTCGGTGAGGTGTCAAAGATCAGAAGACGTGCTTTAATCGCCCTCGGCAATTTGCTCATTTTGTAAGAAGCTCATTGTAATATGGAGGATATGTCGGGATACAGGGTCGGACAAAGCTGGATGACAGATGAAACCATGAGCAACAACGCCAGGTACAAGACCAGCTGTCCGGGTATCTCATCCGTCAGCGATTCGGCGGCATCGGCACCGAGAAGGTATCCTGTGCGGTTTTCAATCAAATGTTCACTGTAATCCGCAAATTATTAAAAAACAGTAATGTCCGGTTAAGGACTTGCATGTAACGTTTCCAGGATGGCTTCATCCGGCAAAACAACTACCTGAGATAGTAGCATTTTTGCTTCAGTGAGAATCTGATGTTGCAGTTGGCGGACTCTTCGAATACTGACCGATTCGCCATGCTGCTCATAGCAATAAATGGTGAGCAGGAGGGAGGTGATCAGCCCGGCAAGTTTTTGGATCATCAGCCCGTGACGGCTTCTTGAGATAAGGAGATATACTTTGAGATGCCGCTTCCACCAGGCGAAGAAAGTTTCGATGTCCCAACGCAGTTTGTTGACCTGGGCGATAATCGCCGAACCAGGCGCTTCACTGGACCCGCAACCCGCGCGTTTTTCGGGGTAAATCCAAGTCGTTCCTTCCGGCAAAGGCTTGGTGCCAGATTGCGGGGCGGGCCAGTGAGCTTGGTCGATGCGGCTGACAAAGTGCTTGCCTGCGGCCTGGAGTTGGTCGAAGTCGTTATGGCTCTGGTATCCCCTGTCGGTCACTGCGGTTTCTTCTGGCGAGAGCATCTGATAAGCTAACTAAATGTTAGGAGGTCTTAAGCTATGAAAAAGATGCTGATGTTAACTGCTTCCGCATGTTTTCTTACAATTTTTTCCGATCTGAGAAATGCGGACGCTCTGGTGGTCAGAGCCACACTTACTGCCGACAATCACTACGCATTATATGTCGGCAATCAGAACGGAGTCAGGCTGATCGGAGCGAATGAGTCGGGTGAGCGTGACAGCAACGGCAATCTCAACTGGAAAGTTCCCGAAAAGTTCACATTCGACATGATGCCGGAAGAGTGGCTGTATGTGGCGGCATGGGATGACGGTGTTTATAAAGGATTGTTAGGTCAGTTTGTCACCGATTCGGGGACTCTACTGACCGATTCATCGGACTGGGAAGTATATCTCACTCATAAAAATCTCGGCGGTAATGTACCGGCACCGGACGATATAAAGTCGGACATCGTTTCATCCGTATGGAATCCAATTGTGCACAGCACCCCGCACGGAAGCGGAGTATGGGGTATTATTAACGGAATCAGTAAAGATGCTCAGTGGATATGGGGCAGTGAGTTCTATTCGGACGGTTCCGACATTGAATACCAGTTATTCAGAACACGGATCGAACCCGAATATACCGCCACTCCCGAACCTGCAACCATGATCCTGTTTGGAACCGGCCTTGCGGGAATAGCTAGATTGGTGCGGAAGAAGAAAAAAGACTGAACAATGATCAGCAACCAGATTGATATAGGCAGGGTCAGCGATGGCTCTGCCTTTTTTTTTGTTTCCGACACCCCGGGGCTTTGCCGGCCTGGTCGCGGACGGTCCCAGGTTGGGCCGTGGACCAAACAGATGCAGGCATGGGGAAGATGGGCGGCATAGTGTGCCGGTCGTCGGGAGGTTCACTCGTGGCACGATGAGCCCATATTTGGGCCGAGCGGTTCAGACAGCTGCGGGGATGGCTGGCAACCGAATTGCCGGAAATGTGCGGGATGTTGTGGGGGAAACGAAAAAGGCACTCACCAGTCATGTCGATAAGTGCCTTTTTTTATTGGTAGACGGGAGGCGATTCGAACGCCCGACCTTTGGCTTCGGAGGCCAACACTCTATCCAGCTGAGCTACCCGTCCCTGTGTGGCGTGCGGCAAGGACAACAGGCCCTGCCGAAGAGAAGCAATAGTACCATAATAATCGACCTTGGCAACACAATTATCAAGAAGGCAACCGACCGCCGGAACCGCGCCGGCAGGCCTTATCCGGCCTGTTCCGGCGGGGGGGTGCCTGCTTGCGCCAGGAACTCCTCCCATTCCAGCGGCAGCATCGACTTCTTGCGGTTGTTGCAGTCCTTGCAGCACGGCACCAGGTTGTTCTTGGTGCTCCGCCCGCCCCGCGCCAGCGGCAACAGATGGTCCATCGTCAATTCCTCGCACGGCACCTGCCGGTGGCAGAAATGGCAGATGCCGGCGGCTATCTTCTGCTGCCACCAGCGGGTCCGGCGCAACTCGCGTGCCTTGCCCTTCTCGCGGCGCAGGTCGGCATCGTCGATGCCGTCAAAACCGAAATAGTCGTTCATCCGCTCACCACTTCACCCAGCAGCATTCTTCGCACCTCGCCCAGCAGGTACAGTGACCCGGCAACAACGATACAGTCATCGGGCCCGGCAAGGACTCCGGCCCGGGCCAAGGCTGTCCGGATATCGGGTTCGCAGACCGAACTGGCCCTGCCTGCGGGCGACAGACAGGCCAGCAGCTGTTCGGGAGCCGCCGAACGCTCGCCCGGTGCCCGGGTGAGAATGATCCGGTCGATGACCGGCTCGATGACGGCGAAGGCGGCAGCGATATCCTTGTCGCCCATCGCCCCCCAGACGCAGACCAGCCTCCGGCCGGCGAACTCGGCGGCCAGGGATTCGGCCAGCCGGACCGCCCCGTCGGGATTGTGGGCCCCATCCAGCAGATACCAGCGCCCTGCCGGATCTGCTTTTATACCCGGCGCGGCGACCTGTTCGCCATGAAAGTATTCCATCCGCCCGGGCCATGCCACCTGCGCCACCCCGGCGATAATCTCCGCCGTGTCGATCATGAATCCATACTGCCGCAGCAGCAGCGCAGCGGTGACGGCGACTGCGGAATTCTGCCGCTGGTATTCGCCCAGCAGACCGCAGCGCAGGCCGGCGATTTCACCTGCCAGCGGTGCCTGTGTCCCCCGCCAGCGCCAGGTCTCACCTTCGTTGAGACAGGCGAAATCCCGGTCGAAGAGAGAAAGCGGCGCACCAAGCTCGCCGCAGGCGGCTTCCACCACCGCCGCCGCCTCCGGCCTGACTGCGCTGGAAACCACCGGCACCCCCGGCTTGATGATACCGGCTTTCTCCCCGGCCACCTGGGCCAGGGTCGTTCCCAGGTAGGCTTCGTGATCCATGCTGATGCTGGTGATGATTGAAATCAGCGGGGTGACGACGTTGGTGGCGTCAAGCCGCCCGCCCATCCCGACCTCAAGGATCACCAGGTCGACGTCGCATTCGGCAAACCATAAGAGGGCAAGCGCGGTGCCGAACTCGAAGTAGGTGATCCGCTCCGGTTCGAGGATGTCGCGGATTCTGGTCGCCAACCTGGCGAACTCATCTTTTGAGATGAAACGTTCGCCAAGCCGGAAACGTTCGCGGACATCGCTGAGGTGCGGCGAGGTGTAGAGACCGACCCGACAGCCGGCCTGTTTGAGGATCGAGAACAGGGTGGCGCTGACCGATCCCTTGCCGTTGGTCCCGGCGACATGGACAAAGCGCAGCCCCTTCTCCGGGCTGCCGACCCGGTCGAGGAAGTCGCGCATCGCATCAAGGCCGAGCTTGATCTTGTGCATCTGCAGGCTGTCGAGATAAGACAGGGCTTGCTGATATTCCATAGGTCACCGTTCAGCGTGGGCATGGGTGGCGAGCCGGCCCGCTGCAGCGCGGGCTCTTGGCCGGCCTCAGAGAACCGTCAGCTTGGCGTAGTCGAGATGCAGGGTCTTCAGGCCATGACGGTCGAACTGGACGTCGATGGTCCTGGGTCCCGAGAGCCTGGTCACCGTCCCTTCTCCGAAAAAAGGGTGGCTGACCTTGCATCCCTTCGCAAAATCGCTGGTTTCAGACGGTCTTGCCTTCTTGGCCGGTCGCGGCAATCGGTCGATTGCCGACGCTTCTGCAGGCGCTGTCGTTGCAAAGCGCCGGCCGGCAAGATCGTCGGCGCTGATCCGCTCATAGAGACCAGGCGAGAGCTCGGCCAGAAAAGGCGACATGCCAACCCGGCGGAACTGCCGGTCCGGGGTCATCAGCTCGCGAGGGTAGCAGAAATACAGGTGCTTCCTGGCCCGGGTAGCCGCCACATACAGCAGGCGGCGCTCCTCCTCCCACTGCTCGCCGGCCATAGCGGCAGCATGCGGGAACCTGCCCTCAGCCAGACCAATGACGAAGATCGCGTCGAATTCCAGGCCCTTGGCCGAATGGATGGTCGACAGGACCAGCCGCTCCTCCTGCCGGCGATGGCCGTGGCTTTCGGATTCGGGCGGGTCGAGGGCGGTGTCGTCGATGAAGGATTGGAGGTCCTGGTAACCGGTCATGACACTCTTCAGCTGGTCGATATCCTTCTGCCGTTTAGGGTAGTCGTCGGCGAACAGCCGCTCGAATATCGGCTGGTAGTAGGCGAGAACCACCTCGTAGAGCTCGGGCAGGCTGCGCTCCTTCCCCCGCAGTTCGGCAAACAGCTGCAGCAGCCGCGAGAAAGCCTGCTGCCAGGCTTTGCCGGTGGCGCAGCCGGCCAGGGCCGCGAAAGGGTCGTCGGCCAGCGCCACCGTCTCGGTGATCTTCTGCGCGGTCTTCGGCCCGACCTTGTCGAGTTGCAGCAGGATCCGGTTCCAGCTCAGGCTGTCGCGGGGGTTGGCGAGCACCCGCAGAAAGGACAGGACATCCTTCATATGCGCCGATTCGGTCAGTTTCAACCCGCCACGCTTCTCGAAATCGATGCCCTCCGCCCCCAGTTCGATCTCCAGGCGGTACGAGTGGAAGCCCGAGCGAAAAAGCACCGCGATTTCCTCGATCGGCGTCTCTTCCCGGAGCAGCTCGTTGATCCGGCGGAGGACGAAAAGCGACTCCTCCCGTTCGTCGCGCGCGGCGAAGACAAAGGGCTTGACGCCCCCCTCGGAGCGGGAGAACAGGGTCTTGGTATATTTCTCTGCTGCGTTGCGGATGATGTCGTTGGTGAGCGTCAAAATCGGCTGGGTGGAGCGGTAGTTCTCCTCGAGCTTGATGATCCTGGTGTCGGCGAAAACCTTCGGGAAGCGCATGATGTTGTAGAAATCGGCCCCGCGGAAGGAGTAGATCGACTGGGCGTCATCACCCACCGCCATCACGTTGTCGTGGGTCGCCGCCGCCAGCCGGACGATGTCCGCCTGGATCAGGTTGGTGTCCTGGTACTCGTCCACCATGATATGGGAAAAGCGCTCGGAAATCGCCCGGCGCACCTCGTCGGATTCCTGGAGCATCCGCTTCCAGTTGACGAGGAGGTCGTCGTAATCCATCAGTCCGTTGTCGCGCTTGAACTCGTGGTAGTGCCGCTGCAGGCTGAGAATGTCGTCGAGATGCTCGCTGAGGTGGGAATACTGCTCGAAGACCAGGTCCTCAAGGGCGATCGACTTGTTGATTGCGCCGCTGATCATCGAGATCAGCAGCCTCTTCGAAGGGAACTGCTTCATCGCCCCGCCCAGTCCCAGCGAGGACTTGAGCAGGTGGACGATGCCCTCTGCGTCGGCCCGGTCGATGATGGTGAAGTTGGAGGCAATGCCGAGGCAGGAACCGTAACGGCGGAGCAGCAGGTTGGCGGTGCCGTGGAAGGTGCCGCCGACGACCCTGCTGCAGGTGTCGTTGAGCAGGCGGCCGGAGCGCCACAGCATCTCCTGAGCGGCCTTGCGGGTGAAGGTCAGCAGCAGGATGTTTTCCGGCGCGATGCCCTGCTGCATCAGAAAGGCAACCCGGTAGACAAGGGTCCGGGTCTTGCCGCTGCCGGCTCCGGCAATGACCAGGACCGGGCCCTCGGTCGTTGTCACCGCCTCATACTGGGCGTCGTTGAGTTCACTCAGATCGACCGCCGCCTGCCCCTTCTCCCAATCTCTACCGGCTCCGCTGTTCATGGCCGCTACTCTAACACAGGCCCATGCCCCCCGCAACGTCGGTTGACAAAATGCCGGCAGCCGGTATAGTTACCACCTGAAACCGGCGCCGCGACCGCGTGCCGCCAGAACCAAGGACCAGCCGACACCAGCCGACACCATGGATTCCCCGACCCTGCAGAACCTGTTCACCGCCGAAACCCTGCACCGACTCTTCCCCAAGGAGCGTGCCGACGAATTCTTTGACGCCCTGTTCGGTGACGCCGGCGAGGGGGCGTACGATATAGAACTGGCCTACGGGGGCCTGCGCGGCGACCTGCTGGTCATGGAACTGCGGCTGCATGAACGACCGGGCCGCTGCCTGGCCTGCAATCTCACCCAAGGGCTGCCGCAGGTCTTCGGCCGCCACCCGATCATCAACATCAAGGGCCTGGTCGCGGATATCGGCGAACTGCTTGAAGGGCAGGCGATCTGCGGCGAGTGGTCGCTGGGCGCGACCGAGCAGCGGAGCAGGTCGCTGCATGTCGTTCCGGTGCGGATCAAACTGACGGCAAATTGACATTCCCCTGACTGCCCGACCAAAGAGTCATTTTTTTGTCACAAAGAGGGCAACAAAAAAGGCCGGTCCCTGAGGGAACCGGCCTCGTTACTTCCCGCCGTCGTCAGTGCCTACCTGACGGCAACCCGTGACCGCCCGGCTGCCTTGGCGTGGTAGAGGATGTCGTCGGTCCGTTCCAGCCACTGGCCGAGGGTGTCATCGGGCTGCATCTGCGACAGACCGATGCTGACGCCCAGCTTGGTTCTGGCGTCGGCCCAGATGTCGAGGTCATTGACCGCGGCGCAGAGACGCTCGGCCAGAATCCGGCCGTTCTTCTGATCGGTGTCGCCCAGCACCAGGACAAATTCATCGCCACCCATCCTTACCAGCAGGTCTGTGGACCGCACTGCCTGCCTGAATACCCTGGCCACCGATTTCAGGACCTCGTCCCCGGCCTTGTGGCCGAGGTTGTCGTTTATCTCCTTGAAGCGGTCGAGATCCATCGAAATCATCGTCAACGGCCGCTTGTAGCGCTTGGCGCTGTCCATCATGCCTTTGATCCGTTCGTCAAAAACCCGACGGTTGGATAGACCGGTCAGCGGGTCGTTGCTGGCCCGCTCGAACAGTTCCTCGTATTCAAGACCGCGTTGCAGGGATTCGGCAAGGATCTCCAGCGATTCATTGATCAGCTCCATTTCGCCGTCGGAGAGTTTCTTGTCATCTTTGAGGATAAGCAGGATGCCCGCGTCCTCCGCCGACTCGAATATCCACTTGTGGGCATAGTGCCCGTCCCTGCCCAGGCATCCATCGTCGAGAGGCTGGGGGCTTTCGATCAGTTCCTCGGCAAAGGCGATTGCCCTGCGTCGGCTGGGGCCGTGCCCGGAACAGAACAGGTGTCTCTTGCCGCGGGTGGCGTTGCTGTACCCGATCAACTCGTGGGG
>CAYYWK010000036.1:0-11628 GCA_964475345.1 uncultured Desulfobulbus sp. | reverse complement strand
CAGAAGTACGATAAATCTGAAAGGGGATCAGTCAAGAATGATTGCGCGAAGGGAGGATACAGATGGATGACGGGAGGGGCAGGGGGACAGACGCAGTCTGCCCCCTTAAACAATGGTTCAGCTCCTGATCATATCGGCGATCTGGAAGGCAACTTCCAGACTTTGCTCAGCATTGAGCCGGGGGTCACAGGTCGTCTGGTAATTCTGGAACAACTGGTCATCGACGATATTTCTGGCACCGCCGGTACACTCGGTAACATTTTCGCCGGTCAGTTCGAAATGGACGCCGCCGGGCACAGTTCCCTCCGACCAGTGGGTTTCGAAAAAACAGGTGATCTCAGAAAGAATGTCGTTAAAATTCCTGGTCTTGTGACCACTGTCGGTGGTGTAGGTGTTGGCATGCATGGGATCGCAGCTCCAGACGACATGGAAGCCTTCCTGCTTCAACCCACGCAAAAGCGGCGGCAAGGCCTTCTCGATGTTCTTGACGCCCAGTCGGGTGATGATGGTGATCCGACCGGGTTCATTGTCGGGATTGAGAACCTGGACAAGCCGCTTGACGTCATCGAGATCATAGGTGGGGCCGATTTTCACTCCCAGCGGGTTGAGGACACCACGAAGAAATTCGACGTGGGCGCCGTCGACCTGCCGAGTACGTTCTCCGATCCACAGCATGTGCGCTGAACAGTCATACCAGCCATTTGATGTCGAATCGACGCGGGTCATCGCTTCTTCATATTCAAGAAGGAGGGCCTCGTGGGAGGTGAAGAGCTCGGTCTGGTTGATCTGCGGATTATCTGTGGAAATACCGATAGTTTCCATAAAATTGATGGCCTGTTCTATCTGTTTTGCCATCCGTTCGTATGACCGTCCCATCGGCGACTGGACAACGAATTCCTGGTTCCAGGCGTGCACCCGCTGCAGGGTCGCAAAACCGCCGCGGGTAAATGCCCGCAGCAGGTTGAGGGTAGACGCCGCCATGTTGTAGCCCTTGAGCATATACTTGGGGTTGGGCGTGCGCGCCTCTTCGGATGGCTCGGGCTTGTTGACCATGTCGCCGCGATAGGAAGGAATGTCAACGCCATTGACGGTCTCGACGTCGGACGACCGCGGTTTGGCAAACTGGCCGGCAATCCGCCCGACCTTGATGACTGGTTTACCGCCGGCATAGGTGAGGACAACGGCCATTTGCAGCAGGACCTTCAGGGTTTCTCTGATCTTGGGGGCAGTGACCTTGGAGAAGTCTTCAGAACAGTCTCCACCCTGCAACAGAAAGGCTTCACCTTTGACAGCCCTTGCCAGAAGTGCCTTGAGAGCTCTGATTTCGCCTGCGAAGACCAGAGGCGGCAACTGGGAGAGATCGGAGAGAACCCTGTCGACCTCTTTCTGGTCCGGCCATTTCGGCTGCTGCAGGGCGGGGAAATTTTTCCAACTGGACTTTGTCCATTCGTGCTGTGTGGGTGTCATACTGCATCCATTGAAAGTTGGCGTGATGGTGCGGCAACAGGTCGTGCTCGGCTAGATGCAGCACCGCTCGACGTCGAAAGCATTGAGGATCCGCATCTCTTTTTCTCTTCGTTTTTCATCGGGTGGCGGCATGAAAGCCATTTCAGCCATCCATTGCAGCACCGTCTGACGATCAGGGATTGACTGTAACCCATAACCACGAATCTTGCCAGTTGAAGTCTCCATTACTTCGGCCTCCCGGCCATTGGTAACAACGGCCAGCGGGATGACATAGGACGGATTGAGAACCCGGGCGGCAGCGATGGCGGCGCGTTCACGGCTTACCAGAGAGCCTGGGCCGTAGCGCAGAATCAACAACTGCCGCCCTTCGACGCAGACGGCGAGATCGATCATCGAACGTACGAAGCAACGGGCAAAAAAGGTATCGATCGCCAGGCGTGGTTGCAGCTCTTCGTGACGATACTTTTTTTCTTCGACCATCATCCGGCATAATTGCTGGCGGATGCGCTCATCATCGGTGTCGGTAATTTCCTCACCTGTAAGATAATCTGTCAGTACGCCGTAAATGAGGTGATGGGATTTCTGTATAGTCATGTCATTTTGATGCCGGATTCATTACTTTGTGTTGGATCAGAAAAGTGACCATGAATTTCCAACAACTGTAAGTACCACTCTCTCATTTGTCATAGGAAATCGGCGGGGAACTCTTGTGAATCGGATGGAGAATGTGTAGTTTCCTTCACATGAGAAAGGATACTCCGGTAAACAATAGGAATAACAAGATGGGAAGCCAGAATCCGCCAAATATCCGTTTGAAAATTTCGATACGTACGGTTCCTGCGCTCGTTGAGGCGATCAGTGATTTTCTGCTTGGCCTGACCGACGCAGGGATTGAGATTACCCTGGATGAACACGATGAACTGCAGACGCTGCACGCCTACCTGGCCCAAGCCGACATAGATGAGCACGAGCGTGATCGGATCTGTGGCCAGATCGTGTCGTTTCTTTCTGAATTGGCAGGTATCTTCATGGTCGAGGTCCCGACCTTCTCCATTTCCGGTTATGTCGAGGAGGATTGGAGCAGCAATTGGAAAAAGCATTTTTCCCCTTTTGCGATTGTTCCCGGTCTGGTGATCGCCCCAACCTGGGAAAAGCATCAGCCTGCCGAAGGAGAGTTGGTAATTGAGATGGATCCCGGGATGGCATTTGGTACCGGCCATCATGCAACCACCAGCATGAGCTTGTCACTGTTAAGGGATATGGTTGAGAGCGGAGTGGGCAGACGAGTGCTCGATGTTGGCACCGGCACCGGTATCCTCGGGATGGCTGCATTGCTGTTCGGGGCAAAGGAGGTCCTCGCTATCGACAATGACCCTCTGGCGGTTGCGGCGGCCATTGAAAATGCTGAGCGTAACGGTTTGGCTGGAGCGATGCGGGTTTCAGGGATGGCGCTGGAAGACATTGAAGGCGAATTCTCCCTGATAGTCGCCAATATCATCCACCAGACTCTGCTGGATCTTGCCGGAGGGCTCGTCCGTCTGCTTGCCGGAGATGGCGCGCTGGTGGTGTCGGGAATTCTGCAGGGACAGCAGACAACCAGTATTGTCAGGTGTTTTGAGGATCTGGGCTGTCAGATGCAGCGTGTTGAGAGCATGGCGGAATGGTCAGCCCTGCTGTTTTTGAAAAGGCCACAGATCATGACAGCGGCTTCAACGGTGTCAGCTGGTAATCACGCTCAAAAATGACCGCAATTCCAGTAGATTCATGGCGGATGACAATGCCGGTGGCATTGACCCAGACTTTGTTGTCAGCCAGCTTTTTCAGGCTCTCTATGGAAAGGATGAACTTCAGTTTTTTCAGATCTTCGTAGGTGACGAGGAATTCCATCCTGACCCGGCTAGCGATCGGGAAGTGGTGACTGGTTTCGAGAAATGCTCCGCCCGCGCTGATATTGGCAGTGACGGTCTCCACCACTGGAGACGAGAAATTCTTACCGGTGGATGAGAGCTTGGCCTGGATATTCAGGGAAAAGCGTTCCTGTTTCCTTCGTTCTATGGACATACGGTGTGTTCCCGTTTCATTGGAAAAAAACTGGATGTGCTGAGCACTCGACATTGCTTCTCTATAGATAGGGCATAATTTGACTTCTTGTCAAACTCTTAGCATAAGGCAGTCGCGATTAGAAGAACGGACATCGCGGCATAACGATGAGACCTGACAGGAGGAAGAGGGAATAAGATGCGGCGGTTTCTTTTTGATCCCGAACTGCGGCGTGGCGACCTGGTGCACCTGTCGGATGAGGAATCCTACCATATCAACAGGGTCCTGCGCCTGCACGTAGGAGCGGCAGTCGAGCTGATTGACGGCAAAGGTGGAGTGTACACCGCAGTCATCGCTGAAACCGGGAGGAGCGTGCTGGTCAGGATGGTTGACCGCAGGACCGAGGAAGACCCGGGGCGGGTGCCGCTCTGGGTTGGACAGGGTTTGCTCAAGGGCAAGAAGATGGACACGACGATTCAGCTGTGCACCGAACTCGGCGTCACCCGGTTTATGCCTTTTCACAGCAGTCGTTGCCAGGGCAGTCTGCATGAACATCGGGAGAGGCAGAAGACGGAGCGATGGAACCGAATAGTAGTTTCCGCATGCAAACAGTGCAGAAGGGCAGACCTGATGGCTGTCGAGGAGTTGCAGGATCTCCAGGCGGTGCTGACGCGGGAGACAGCTGACCAGGCAGGCCTGCTCAGGCTGATGTTCTGGGAGGAGGAGAGGGAATTTCGCCTCCGGCCGGGAATGGTGGACAGAGAGAAGGTAGAGAAGATTGTTGTCCTGATCGGGCCGGAAGGAGGATTTTCCGAGGCCGAAGTGGCCATGGGCCGCGACTGCGGTTGGCAAACCGTCAGTCTCGGCCGCCTGGTCCTGCGCGCTGAAACCGCCACCCTGGCTGTGGTTTCGCTTGTTCAGCATCTTGCCGGGAACATGTAATCTCTCCCTGCTCCTCCCAGGCATTCGTCGGTGCCAGGCCAACAGGAGGGATGGCAAGGCACGCCCACCCGTGGTCCATCGCAGCCTGTGGCTGGAGCCCAGTCGCACCATCCGAGGTTTCCATCAGAAGGGAACGGACACAGCTCGCATAACTGCGAAATGAGTCTTTTGCAGATTGCGGATCTTACTGAACCCCTTGAGAGGGGTTTTCTGCCCCGTGATCACCGACAACAGCCGAAGCCGACGGGGAGCACGGGTGAATGGCCTGCCCTGGATCCGTTGCCGCTTGCGACATGGAACGGGTTGGCGTTCAAGTGACACTGCTTGCGGAAGGCTGCGAAAATATGGTAGTAGCTGCTGGAAAATGCCCCTGCCAGTGGCAAGGCAAGGGTAGAGAGGGAGTCAGCAGGATAGGGAGGGGGCATGCCAGACCGCGAAATAGAAAAGATCCTTATTACAGAGTACGAAATCGCCCGCACGGTCCAGAGGTTGGGGGATGAGATAACCCGCAGTTATGCCGGGATCGAACGGGAACTGGTGGTCGTCGGCCTGCTGCGGGGGTCTTTTGTCTTCATGGCCGACCTGATTCGTGCTATCCGTCTGCCGCTTGTGGTCGATTTCATCTCGGTTTCAACATACGGGGACGCAACCGTCAGCAGCGGATCCCTGTCGATGACGAAAGACCTCGAACAACCGATAGAAGACCGTGACGTACTCCTGGTCGAAGACATCGTCGACACCGGCCATACCTTCAGCAAGGTCCTCGAACTGATGCGGACCCGCCGCCCCCGTTCACTGAAAGTCTGCACCTTTCTCGACAAACCGTCACGGCGCACCTGCGAGGTGGCAATCGACTTCCGCGGCCTCGTCATTCCCAACGAGTTTGTCTGCGGCTATGGGCTCGACTATGCCCAGCGGTATCGCAACCTGCCGTATGTCGGGGTGTTGAAGGCAGGCTGAAATGAAACGCTCAGCCGAGGATCGTGACCGGCGCAAGACTCAGCCAAGGCAGATAGGTGATGACGGCAAGCGTCAGGAGAAGCAGTACCAGAAAGGGCAGGGATGCCCTGTAGAGCTCAATCACCGGCCGTTCGAAGCGGTATGAGGCCATGAAGAGATTGAGGCCGACCGGCGGGGTGCAGTAACCGATCTGCAGGTTGGTGAGGAAGATGATGCCGAGATGAACCGGATCAATTCCATAGCCGGTGGCGATCGGCAGGATCAGGGGCACGACGAGGATCAGTGCCGAGAAGATGTCCAGCATGGCCCCCACGATCAGCAGAAAAAGGTTGAGCAGCAGCAGAAAGGTGTATTTGCTGTCGATATACTCACGGATGATGGCGAACAGGCGCATCGGCACCTCCTGGTCGACCAGGTAGTTCGTCGAGGCCATCGATGCTGCGAGGATGATCAGGATGCCGCCGAACAGCATCATCGACCTGCTCATGATCTGAACAAGCGCTTTCAGCTGTATTTCGCGGTGGATGAAGGTCTCGACGATCAGGACGTAGAGCGCCGTCACTGCCGCCGCCTCCCCGGCAACAAAGAAACCGCCGTAAATACCTCCAAGTATGAGTATAGGCAGCGGCATTTCCCAAGCAGCTTCCCGCAGAGCCCGCCCGGCCTCCCCCAGTGTAAACGGTTTCCTGGCAACGTTGACGGGATTCTTGCCGATTACGTAGACAGTCAGCAGCAGGAGCATCAACAGACCGGGAAGGATTCCGGCGAGAAACAGATGGTCGATCCGCGTTTCGGCTATCACCCCGTAAAGGATCAGCGGCAGGCTTGGCGGAAAGAGCAGGCCGAGACTTCCCGAGGAGGTGATAAGCCCCATGGAGAACCTCTCCTTGTACCCATCTTTGAGCAGGGCCGGCAGCAAAAGTCCCCCGAGAGCGAAGATGGTAACTCCAGACGCACCGGTGAAGGCGGTGAACAGGGCGCAGACGGTCAGCGACACCACGGCCAGACCGCCTGGCAGCCAGCCGAGGAAGACTCTCGACAGCCGAAGCATACGCTCGGGAGCCCGGCTTTCCGAGAGCAGGGTGCCGGCAAAGATGAACAGGGGCAGTGAGACGAGCATCGGGGTGTCAGCAAGACGTGACATCTCGATGATGACTACCGATAGGTCGATATCGACGGAAGAAAACGATAGCAGAGCGAGAGCCGTGATGATAACGAACAATGGCGTTCCCAGCAGCGCAAAGAGCAAGGTCAGCAGCTTGAGGCCTGTCATTGCCGGGCCTCCTTCTGCCGGCGGCAGATGTTCAGAATCTCCCGTAAACAGGCAAACACGGAGCGGAAAGTGATCAGTATGAAGGCCAGCGGAAAGACCAGATTCCAGGCCCAGGAGGGCAGAGAAAAGAGGCCGGGGCTGCCATAGGAGATCTCGCTGGCAATGAAAAGGCAGGCAGCGTAGGAAAGGGCTGCCATTGTCAGCGTCGAAAAGAGGTGGGTCAGCACCAGAATCCAGGGGTGGATTCTGGCAGGCACAAGGTAGGTTACCAGATCGAGGGCGATATGCTTGCCCTGGGCGGTGGCCATTGAAGCCCCCAGCAGGCCGCTCCACAATACCAGCTGCTGGATCAGGGGGTCGGCCCACAGCAGTCCGCCGGAAAAAAAACTGCGCAGGGCGATCTGCAGGCAGGAGAGGCCGATCATCCCCGTCAGCAGCAGGCAGAGGAGTGTTCTCTCGAGATTGTCGATGAGGCGGACGAGTCTTCCACCGGCAGCAGGTTCAGTCGAGGCGGGCATGGCGGGCTGTTACAGGCCGGAACGGAACTTCTCCAGCAGTCTCGTTGTTTCCTGATAGATTTCAGAAGAAAACGAGGAGCCGACGATGTCCCGGGCTGTCTTCTCCCGAAGGCTCTGCAGTCGCTCGGCAACTTCGGGTGGTGATTCGGTGAACTGAACACCGTTCTTGGTGAGGATAGTCCGCGACTCTTCATTGCTTTTGCGGGTTTCGGCGATCAGGGGAGGAAAATACTTGTCGGCAGTCGCCTGGATGATGGCGGCATGGCCCTCCGGCAGCCGGGCCAGCGCCTTTTTATCAAGTAACAGCGCGCCGTAAGCATAGCCAAATGGTAACTCGTTGATATACTGGGCCTTGGTAAACCACTGCAGGACGATTGAACCGTAGAGTGAATTGAAGACGGTGTTAACCAGACCTGTCTGCAGTGAGGACAGAACATCAGGGATGGACAACTGGATAGGCGTGATCCCGAGATGGGCAAGATAGGCGGCGGACACCGGGTCGCCTGCCGGAGTCCAGCATGCAGCCTTCTGTAGGTCCTCGATGGAGACAATCGGCATTGTCGACATGGTGTAAATGAAACCGACTTCGGTCATCGCAACCAGTTCCAGCCCTTTTCCGGCGAATTGCTTCCGGAAGCTTGGGAGCAGTCCCGCAGTTACAGCGTCAACTTCAGAGTAGGAGGTGAAGAGAAAGGGCAGGGCCATCACACGGAAATCAGGCACCACCTGGGCTATTCCGGTCATGGTGAAGCCACCCCCCTGTAACTGGCCGGCCCGCATTTTTCGATACATGGCCTGATCATCACCCATGATGCCCCCTGTGTACACCCGGAAACCGACCTCGCCTCCCGTTTGCTCTTCCACCTCCTTGGCGAATTTATGGAACTGGAGGATCCATACGGAACCCTCCGGAGCCAGGCTGCCGATCTTGAACAGGTGTCTCGGTTTGGCCTCGCCAAGGTCGATCATGGCTGTCAGGCTTAAGAAGCATGTGAAGAGGAATGGGATAAGAATACGCATGGCATCTCCCGGGATGTGTGGCAATAGAGAGTGGTTATTCGTTAAAATACCCGTCTGCAAGCAGCCGTACAGCCTTTTTTTGGGCAATCCGGTTGGCGAGGGCGTATTCCGGGGCCTCTGCCAGATCAAACGACAGTACCTCGTTCAGCAATCTGTCATGAAGTTCCTTGTCATAAGTCAGCCTTGCCAGCGTTTCCGCATAACTGGTGTGGGCCAGGAGGAATTCACGACGAGAGAGTTCGAGAGCCTTCTCGAAATGACGTCGGCTCTTTTCCGGATTGCCGCCCAGCATCGCCGGTTTCGTCGCCTGCAGGCCACCGAAGAAAATGTGGATGGAACCTGCCTGGAAGGTCTCATCTAGATCGAGCAAGCGGATCATGATTCTCTCGACCAGTACCAGATCGGCCATGGCTTCCGGCGACCCCTGCTGCAACTGGATCCATGTCAGCCAAGCCATCGTACCCCAGAATACTGCCGGAACATCGCTTCTCGTAAGACTTGCGAGTTCCGTGTCGAGTTTCTCCCGCCGATCAGGGGAGACACCGGGCAGGATGGCTGCGACAAGGGTCATTCCATGCAGGCGGGCTTTGTCTGCAATGGTTCTGACTCGTTCTGGATCGGCGCCGCATTCGTTCAAGGCTGCTACATAGGAACCATACGATTGTGCGCCTATGCGAAGCAGGGCTTTATCCTGCGGTGAAGAGGCGATCATGCTGTCGATCATCAGCAGGTACGCGGGAGCGCCCTCGCAGACCAGATCGAGATCGGTCTGTTTCTGAAGGTTGTCCACGGTCGGTTGGACGATTGTACCGGTAAGCAACCGGGTGCAGGAACTCAGGCAGAGGACTCCGGTGGCAATAGCTATCAGTATGAGGAGACAACGTTTTTTCAGAGATGCCATGGCATTTTGCAGGCTGAGGTTGGTGAGGCGCGAAATAGCTCAGAAAGAAAGCATAGCTGGCAATGGATGGCAGAGGAAGGAAGAATCTGGAGGCAGAATACTTTCGGTGGATATTCAGCCGGACCTCTATTTGTTGTGACGCCGGTGCTTGACTGGTAGAATCTTCAGTTGTTCGCGATACTTGGCGACCGTGCGCCGGGCTATCTGGATGTTGTCCCTGGCCAGCATCTCGGCAATGGCGTTATCGCTCAGCGGTTTTGATTTGTCCTCTTCCTGGATCATTTTCAGGATGGTGTTGCGGATCGACTCGGAAGCCAGGGCCTCGCCGCCGTCGCGGGGAATCGCGGTCGAGAAGAAATACTTCAGTTCGTAAATACCCTGCGGGGTATGGACGTATTTGTTTGAGGTGACCCGGCTGATCGTCGATTCGTGCATTTCGATGTCTTCGGCGACATCACGGAGAATCAGGGGCCTGAGATGGCCCGGTCCTTGCTCGAAAAAATCATACTGGAACTTGAGCAGGCTCTCCATGACCTTGTAAATTGTCCGCTGTCGCTGGTGAAGAGACCTGATGAACCATTCGGCGTTCTTCAGCTTGTCGTGAATGTACTGGCGTGATTCCTTCTGCAACGCCTTGTCTCCCAGCATCTCCTGATAGTGCTGGGACAGCTTCAGCTGAGGCAGGTCATCATCGTTGAGACGGATGACATACTCGCCGTCGATTTTCCGGACATAGACATCGGGGACGATGTAATTGGTGTTTTCCTCTGCGTACGGGAGCCCGGGATACGGGGTGAGCTCCTGGGTGATGCAGTCGATGGCCCTGCTGATCTCCGACTTCTTGTGACCGGTGGCCCGCATCAGCGCCTTGTAGTTGCGGGTTTCAAGCAGAGGCAGGTGATGCCGGACGATTTCAGCTGCAAGCGAATCGGCCAGGCCGAGACGATCGAGTTGCAGCAGCAGGGATTCGGTGACATTGCGGGCGGCTATTCCCGGCGGATCGAGATCCTGGATGACCTCGAGAATGTACTCGGCATCGTCACGGGCGCAGCCGGTGGTGGCCATCACCTCCTCCAGGCTGACCTCCAGGAAACCATACCGGTTGAGGTTGCCGATGATGAACAGAGCGATGTCCCATTCTTGTTCATCGAGTTCGGCGTGGGCAAGCTGCCAGTTGAGGTACGCAGACAACCCGGGTTTCTGGGAAATGAAATCGAACTGGGACGGGGCATCGGCGGCCGGTGTCTCGTGGGCGAAAGAAAAATTGCTGTCAAAATTGTTGGCGTAATCCTCCCAGTTTATCCCGCCGAGATTGTCGGTCACCGCAACTCGTTCCGTGTAATCCTCCTCCCTGCCTATTTCCTGGTGCTCGCTGGTGGAGGACAGCCCCTGAGCGAACTCGGGGACATCGTTTTGGGAGAAGTCTTCTTCCAGGGCGGGGTTTTCTTCCAACTCGGTTTGCAAGGCATTTGACAGTTCAAGCCGGTTCAGCTGCAGCAGCCGGATTGCCTGGCGCAGTTGTGGCGTCATCACCAGTTTCTGTGCCAGCTTGAGCTGCTGTCGAAGTTCAAGTGCCATGGCTTGCCGTCACATGCTGAAGTTTTCGCCGAGATACATCTTGCGGGCCACCTCGCTCTCGATGATATCCTCGGCCACGCCGCTGGTGAGGATCTGGCCGGCATTCATGATGTAGGCGAAATCGCAGACCTGGAGTGTCTCCCTGACGTTGTGGTCGGAAATCAGGATGCCGAGACCCTTGTCCCTGAGGCTGTGGATGATTTTCTGCAGTTCGATGACGGCAAGGGGGTCGATTCCGGCGAAAGGCTCGTCGAGGAGGATGAAGCGAGGCCGTGTGGACAGCGATCGCATGATCTCGACCCGGCGGCGTTCTCCGCCTGAGAGGGCATACCCTTTGTTGTTGCGCAGATATTCGATGCCGAGGTCGGCCATCAGTTCGCTGATCCGGTTATTGATCTCGTTTTTACTCAGCCCCAGGGGTTCGAGGATGATGCGGACGTTTTCTTCGACGGTCAATTTTTTGAAAACCGATGGTTCCTGGGCCAGGTAGGAAATTCCCTTCAGAGCGCGTTTGTGTATCGGCAGGTTGGTGATGGTCTCCCCGTCAAGCAGAACATGGCCGCTGGTTGGGCGGATGAAACCGGCGATCGAATAGAACGAGGTCGTCTTGCCGGCCCCGTTCGGCCCGAGCAGGCCAACCACCACCCCGGTGTTGACCTGCAGGCTGACACCGTCCACCACCGTGCGGCTGCCGTATTGTTTGACGATGTTCTTGGTTTCAAGCAAGGACATGGCGATTGCTGTGTTGCCTTATTTCTGAATGATAGTCATATTGACCCTGCCGGGCTTTTTGCCGGCCTGTTCCGCATCGCCGATGGTGGTCTTCGTCCCTTTAGCGCCGCCGACCACTTCCGAACGGCCCTCATCCATATAGTAGATGATCTTTTCTCCGCTGACCATGTTCTGTCCCTGGTAAGCCTTGGCGTCGT
>CAYYWK010000035.1:0-11678 GCA_964475345.1 uncultured Desulfobulbus sp. | reverse complement strand
CCAGTTCGGTCATGCCGATGATGCCGTTCATCGGAGTGCGGATCTCGTGGCTCATGTTGGCGAGGAAGTCGCTCTTGGCGGAGTTGGCCATTTCCGCATCACGCCTGGCAACCGACATCTCCTCCCTGAGTTTCTTCTCGTTTTTTGCCCGCTGGTCAAGCTCAGCGAGGATGGCATCGAGCTTCTCGAACTGTTTGGCGACAAGTTCTGCAGTGATCGAGGCAGCTTCTCGGGCAACCCTCAGCTCACTGACCAGGGTATTGTTTTCGGCCTGGAGCCTGCAGATCATCTGCTCAGTGTGGCGATCGTCCATCGGCGGTTTCCAGGGTGCTGGGGCAAGGGAAGGGCGGACCGGCGGCCGACCGGCTGCCGGAGATGAGCGAAAGGCATAGTCGCGCGGCCGCATCGCGGACGGTGTCGTCGCAAGGGCCTTCGATACCGACGATGCGGACCTGCGGCAGCGGGGCGTTGAGAACAGCGGAGGCGACAACAAGCAGTTCGGCAAGGCCTGCCCCGTGGCCGAGGTCGGCGGTCTGCACCTCCAGTTCGGCAGGTTCAAGCGTGACGATCCCGGGGGCTGGCAGAAAACCGCTGACGGCATCGACGAAGATCACCAGTTGGCAGCCTTCCAGTACCGGCAGCAGTCTCAGCCCGGCCGTGCCCCCGGCGATCAGCTCGACTTCATCAGGCAGGGGAAGGCGGGCAAGCAGGTCATGGACAGCCTGGCCGGCGGCGTCGGCAGCAAGATAGCTGTTGCCTATGCAGACTATGCGCGCGTGCATGGCGGCCCGCTCGGCGTCCCGGATTTTTTCAGAATATGCACGGCGCAGACCTGGCAGGGGTCAAAGGAGCGCACCACATGCCCGGCCTCGATGGGGTTGTCGGGGTCGGCAATCGGTGTGTCGATCAGGGCCTCCTCCCAGGGGCCGCGCACTCCGCCATGGTCGCGGGGGGAACCGTTCCAGGCGGTCGGGGTGATGATCTGGTAACGTTCGATCTGCTGATTCCTGACTTCCAGCCAGTGTCCGAGGGCGCCACGGCTGGCGTCGATCAGGCCGTAACCACGGCCGTCGGGGATTTCCCGCGGTGAATGGTAGTACGGCGCCTCCTCTTCGATTTCCCTGGCCCAGGTCAGCATCGCCGGCAGCAGCTCTGCCGGCCGCACCAGGCGTGCCAGTTGCCGGAGCCAGGCGCTGATTCCGTTCCTGGCGGCCAGGTCGACAAAGAGGGGGTGGCCGTTGGTCAGCATCTGCGCCAGTGGACCGGTTTCGGCCGGCAGGTTGTCGTATCTCGGGGCCTTGCAGAAGGAATATTTTACAGCCTCGTAGGGTGAGACGTAGGGCTGGGTCATACCTTCGGCAGGGTGCAGACCTCCGGGGTAATCGACGAAATGCGAGTAGGCGACGTGTTCGCTGATCAGATCCTCGCTGATGCCGGCCAGTTGGCCATTGCTGTAAAATCCCGGCGCCAGCAGCGTGTCGTCTGCCTGTCGCCCACGAACGGCGGAACCAGGCGGCAGTTCGAGCTGGCCGAAACTGAGGAAATTGCCGTGTCCGCCGCCGATGCGGTCAAGGCCGGCGAGACGGGCGATACGGATGAAGAAGCCGAGGTCGCCGCTGCGGTGGGATTCGCTCTCGTCCAGCCAGTGCTGCAGATCGTCCTCGCTCTGCACGGCCAGCCATCTGTCGATGGGGCATCCGAGGATCTGTTCCTCGTACCAGGTGGTGAACAGGTTGATGATGTAGATGCAGCTGACGATATCGTTGAAGGTCGGCACGCTGGCAACGCCGCCGGGGACAATGAACGAGGAGTTCGGCCACTGGCCGCCGAGGATGGCCACGATTTCGAGGATCTTCTTGGTCATCCGTATGGTTTCGATCACCGAACGCCCCTTGAAGGTCTGGTAGCGTCGTACCGTTTCTTCGTAAATGGGCTGGGAGGCGTAGGCAGGATTGAGGAAATCCTGCATGAACATCAGGATGCTCTGGCGGAGGTCGCTCTGGATGTGTTCGGCCATCATGGCCAGGTTGCGGACGATGATGGCGTTGGTCGGCAGGGTGACCCCGCAGATCATGTCGAGGGCCTTGGCCGCGGTCAGCAGGTGGGCGGTTCCGCAGATGCCGCAGACCCGGGGGGTCAGGACCAGACCGTCTCTAGCCCCGCGCCCCTTCATCAGGTTTTCGAAGCCTCGGTACATGACGCCGCGGCTCCAGGCGTTGGTGATGACACCGTCGCCGTAAGCGACTTTCAGTTCGAGATCGCCTTCGACGCGGTTGAAGGGCAGGGTGAGTGTCTTTGTGCTGTTTTCGGCCATGTCAGACCTTGGGCTTCCGGTGTTTCAGCCTCTCAGGGGCGGCCGCCGCGGCCATGCCCTTGTAGGCAAGATAATGGGGGCGGTCGACCCCGTCCGGCAGGTTGATGGGCAGGCCGACGATGTTCGGGGTCTCGAAAAACGGCGTCTTCTGGGGAAAGTCGGGTTCGGTGCAGCCGAAGCAGGGGATGCCGGTCCTGGTCTTGCAGCTGCGGTTGTTCCACAGAAACTTGTTGCACGGTCCGTGGGCAAGCGGACCCTGGCAGCCCATATGGAAGAACAGGCAGCCTTTCTGGCCGAAATCGGTCTCCTCGATCTGGTACTCGTGGTACTCGTTACGGGTGCAGCCCTGGTGGACGAGCATGTTGTAGTACTCAAGCGGGGCGTTGCGTTCGTTGAGCTCGAGGAACTGGCCGGTCGCGCAGGCGCTGATGGTGCCGATCAGTACCTGCGGGTGGACCGGGCAGCCCGGCAGGTTGATGACGGGCTGGCCCTGCCGGCTGCGGAACTCTGCGCCGAGCAGACCTCCCGGTGTCCTGCCGGCGAACTGCAGGCCGACAGCACCGATGGCGCAGGCCCTGGTGACGCCGCCGAAGCTGGAGCAGGTGCCGATGGCCAGGACCAGGCCTGCTCTTCCGGCAAGCCGGGCGGCAAGCTCTTTTTTCGGGTGGCCGGCGAATGTTTCAAACATGCCGGTGCCGTTCGGGCCAAGGATGATCGCCCCCTCGACGCAGAGGATATCGAGAGGGATGTCGCCGGCAAGCAGGCCATCCAGCAGTTCATGGTGCCTGGCGGGGGTGGCCGGTGAAAACGAGGGGTGGTGGAGGACGTTGAGACCGAGCGATTCCTTGGCCTCGACGATGTTCGGCGAATCGGCGTTGAGCATCGACATGGTGTCGCCGCCGCAGCCGCCGCATTGCAGCCAGTACAGGTTTGGTCCCATGTTCCTCCTGAAGGCGGGCGCCTGAGCGCGACCGGCGCCGACGCTAGAAGACAGGCTTGTAGTCGAAGAAGTGCCGCGTTTCAAGGCGCCGGCAGGTCCGTGTTTCTCCCCGGGCAATGAACGAAGAGGTCACCGCGCCGTTGGCGGTGAAGCGTACCCCCTCCAGGAATTCGCCGTCGGTGACACCGGTGGCGGCGATGGCGATCTCCTTGCTCCGCACCAGGTCCTCGACCCTGAAAATTTTCTCGAAATCGTCGATGCCGTGCTCCATCGCCTGGGCCCGGTCGCGATCGTTCTCGTAGAAGATCCTGCCCTCGAAGTAGCCGCCGAGGCAGCTGATCGCGGCCGCCACCAGCGCCCCTTCCGGCGCGAAGCCGTAGCCCATGTAGATGTCCGCCCGCTCGCCGGTGATGGCGGCCAGGCAGCCGGAAATCTCGCCCTCGTCGATCAGCTTGATCCTCGCCCCGCAGCTGCGGACTTCGTTGATCAGCTGGCGATGGCGGGTCTGGTTGAGGATCAGGACGGTGACGTTCTCAGTGTATTTGCGCAGGGCCCGCGCCACCCGCTTGACGTTGACGATTGGCGGCTGGTTGATGTCGATGACCTCGCCGGCCTCAGGCCCGACCACCAGTTTGTACATGCTGAGATTCGGCACCGACTGGATAGAGCCCTCCCTGGCGATGACGGCAAAGGAGGCGGCATTGTTGCGGCCATCGGCGGCGGAATGGTAAGCCTCCAGCGCCACCGCCATCAGGTCCATCCGCGGGCCGCCCCGTCCCAGGCTGCCGGGGAGCTGAAAGACCTCCGGCCGGCCGACGAAACGGTCGTTGACGACGCTCCCCTCGATGGCCAGCCGGTTGAGGGTCTTGGTGATGGCCTGGCGGCCGTCGTTGAGTATGCCGGCATGATTGCCGAGTCCCTGCAGGCGCGCGGCGGTCAGGGCGGCGATCTCCGTTGCCCTGACGATCTCCATTCCATAGTTGGTATCCATAAAATCAGTCTTCTGCATGGGGGCTGGTGGCGGCCGAAAGCCCGTTCTGCCGGGCCAGTTTTCTGATCTGCGCCATGATCTCGTCGCGCTGTTTTTTCAGACTTCTGCCTTCAGCGGTGTCCTTGATCTTCATCGGCTGGCGGAACTCGTCGATCAGCTGGATGTCGAGCGGCGCCGATTCGAGGCGGCGTTCGGCCTCGATGATCTCGCCGGGGGTCGGCAGGATGATGCCGTAAAGCTGATGCGGGGTGTGGACCAGCGCATGGCCGCGGTTGTAGTAGGCCTCGGCGAAACCGCCGTCGACGTTGATGGCCACGCCGTCTGGGCTTGCCATCTGCGCACCCTTGGTGTAATCGACCGGGGTGTGGCCGTATACCACCCGGTGGATGCCGAATTCCTGCTGCATCTTCTTCTTGAAGCTGTCGCTCTGCATGTTGTCCTTCCAGTACAGCGACCGCTCCTTGTGGGTCTGTTTGTCGACCAGGAAATAGCGCTCGAAGGTCTTCATCGCGTGCTTCCCGAAGAACGGCGACTTCGGGCCGCACCAGAGGTAGAAGAACAGGGCCTGGTCCTGCGGCCGCTGCTGCCGGTCTTCCAGATAGTTGACGCCGACCTGCCGGATGGTGTCCTGGATGTAGTCGAGGAGCTGTTTGCCGCGGCGGCCGAGGAACTCCTCGAACTCGCCTTCGGCGGTGGACGGCACCAGGGCGTGGATGTTAAGGAAATTGTTGCGGATGTTGTAAGTGCAGCCGATGGTGAAGAAGAATCGCAGCAGGCGCTTGAGCCTTCTGTTGGTGGCGAACTGGCGGGCGAGGTCGTCGATGATCTCCGCCTCTTCGGGGGTCAGCCGGCCGGGTTCGTCGAGATTGACGGTAGGGAAACTGGTGTCATTGAGACCCGCGGTATCGCCGTTCTTCAGCATCTCTGCCAGGCGGTCGAGCCACAGTCGCGAGGCCATTTCGTACTCGGGAAAATCACGGATGGTCTGTTCCTCGAGTTTGAACTGGATGACCGCCAGGGCCTTTTCCATCGCCCGGCCTCGGCTGGTCCTGGCCTTGAAGTTGCCGGTGATGGTCTCCACCGGGTATGTGCGTTCGGCGAAATCGGCGAGATGGCGGGTGTCGAAACGCAATCGCTCGATCAGCGCGAAATGGTCGTAACGGCAGGTGATCCGCATCGTCTCGGCGATCAGCGAGCGGTTCCCGGAAGCGGCGCCCATCCACAGGATGTCATGATTGCCGTAGACGTAGTCCACCATGTCGCGGTAGGCTGCCGAGGAGAGGATACGGACGATCTTGTCGGGTTGCGGGCCGCGATCGAAGATGTCGCCGAGGACCTGAATGCGGTCGAGCAGCACCTGGCGGATAGTGTGGGCGAGGTGGGTGATCAGGCGCAGCGCGATGATCTCTTCCTCGAAGATCGGGTTGGGCACAGGCAGCCCGGAAAGCAGGCGGCCGATGGTGTCGCTGAATTCCGGCGGGAAGACCTCGCTGACCTGGTAGCCGATGTTGGTCAGTTTGTAGCGGAGGATCTGGACCAGGCAGAAGATGACATCCTGCATGTCCATGGCGATCTCTTCATCGCGCAGATACTGCTCCTTGCGGATAATCCGGACCAGGTACTGGATCTTGTCGGGGCTGAAGGTGTTGGGAAGCGCCTCGCGGCAGGTCTGGTAGAGCATGCCGAAACGGCCGCGGAGAATCGACTTGAACCGGTCGCCTTCGCCGTGCAGGTCACTGATCCACAGAGTGGTCGGGATATTGGAGGCGAGCTGGTTTTCGATGTTCAGCAGCTGGTGGGCAAGCAGGTCGATTTCGTTGCCCTTGACCAGGGTGTCGAGGTTGGGGCTTTTCTTTTCGGGGGTATCGGCGGTCATCCCGGGTTGCATAGATGATGCTCCGTGGCTGTCGGGGAAAATCGTGTCCCAGCCGGGCCTGGCTGTCGGCTGCGTGCCGGCGGGGATCACCGGTTGGCCCTGCGGGAGGCGGGCCATCCGGGAGAATCGAACGAGTCAGTGTAATTGTATACGTCTACAGGATATTTTTCAAAGAAAAAGCCTTCTTGTGAAATGTCGGGAAAATGGGTCGACACGGCTGAGGTCACTCCGTCAATGGGCACAGAGGAACAGACCGCATTCTGCGCCGGCATGGCGGATTGTCGTCTGATCCGTCTGCCTGGGGCGCGGCTTGAGGTGCTGATGGAAGAGGAGGGAATACGCGCCAGGGCTCTTGCCGAAATCAGGAACTTCCTGGCCGCGCAGGATAACTGAAAAGGGCAGCGCCGACGCCGGTGGTTCAGGCGGTGCTGCCTTGACGGGACATGGTATTGAATGCAGCGAATTTACGGTCTTCGACAAGGATATGGTTGACCAGCCAGGCCTGCAGGATCTTGATCAACTCGCTGTTCAGCACCGGCATGTCGCCGTCTTCGATTTCGCGGAGCATCGAGTAGATCATGTTGTCGAAATCCTTGTGCAGCCGCCAGTGAGAGCTGGCCTCCGGATAGCCGATCATGGCCATGTAGCGCTCTTCGCACTCGAAGTGATGGTCGACGTAGCGGAGCATCTCCCTGAGGGCGTCCGTTGCCAGAGTTTTCAGGGTGCCGACGGATCCGCAGAGCAGATCGTCATGGAGCCGGTTGTGGATGTCAATCCACTGCCTGTGCTGGTCATCGAGTTCCTGGTCGCCGACGCTGTACGATTCATCCCAAACGACGTGTGACATGGTTCGCCTCCTGACAGGGGATCCAATCCGCCCCTCCACCGGGGTGAGCTGCTGGCAATTGCCGTCGCCAGTGGTGTATGATAGGAAAAATGAAAGGGCCAAGGCAAGCCTTTTTTTCGTCCGGTTCGCAAAGAATACCTTGGAGAACTCCATGCATACAGCTGCAGCAGGCCACCCCATTCACCGCCGTTCCCTGGGCTTTTTCCCAACTCCGCTGATGCCGTTGCCTGCTCTGACGCGGCATCTCGGCGGACCGTCGCTGGTGATGAAACGCGACGACCTGACCGGCCTTGCCTTCGGTGGCAACAAGACCAGAAAACTCGAATACCTGTTTGGCGAGGCCTTGGCCAGGGGGGCGGATGTGGTGGTCAGCGGCGGCGCCGCACAGTCGAACCACTGCCGGCAGACCGCAGCCGCAGCAGCGGCATGCGGCCTGGATTGCCATCTCGCGCTGGGCGGTGCGGAACCTGAGGAGATGAACGGCAACCTGCTGCTTGACCGGCTGCTGGGAGCAGAGCTGCACTGGTGCGGAGAGCGCCGCAAGGGCGAGGATATCCCCCGGATCTGCAGCCGGCTGAGCGAAGAGGGGATGCGTCCCTATGTCATTCCTTACGGCGGTTCCAGCGAGATCGGGGCCATCGGCTATGCCGAGGCCATGCGGGAGCTGGCAGTGCAGCTTGGAGCCGAAATGGGGAGCATTACCCATATGGTCTTTGCCTCAAGTTCCGGCGGCACTCATGCCGGTCTGCTGCTGGGCCGGAAAATGTTCGGCATCCCCGCCGAGATCATCGGCATCGGCATCGACAAGGGAGAAACCGGAGACACGCCCCTTGCCGGGCATATCCTGCAGCTGTCGGGGCTGGCAGCGACCAGGCTGGGAATGGGGCACCTGTCTTTTGCCCCGGACGAGGTGATCCTGCGCGATGAATACACAGGCGAGGGTTACGGCGTGATCGGCGACGCCGAACGCGAGGCCATCTCCCTCTGCGCCCGCCTGGAGGGCATTCTTCTCGACCCGGTCTATACAGGTCGGGCAATGGCGGGGCTGATCGACCTGATCAGGAAAAAGCGGTTTGCCGCCAGCGACACCATCCTTTTCTGGCACACTGGTGGCGGGCCGGCCCTTTTCGCAAGCCCTGGTGAACTGGTTGAATGAGTGACCGGATCAGCTGCAAAAGATCAGATCCGTTTGCCTTGCTTATTGATTATGTTTATGATATGGCTTCGACAGTGGACACCACCTGCGGGAGTTCCGCTTCCTGCCTCCGCAGCAGCCGTCTGTGCGGAAGCCACGCTCTCCGTCAACCTGAACTGAAGAGACGCAGCCTTGAAGAAAAGAATCCTCGTCGCCAACAGGGGCGAAATCGCCATCCGCCTGATCCGTGCCATCCAGGAACTCGATTACGAGGCGATCGCCATTTATGAAACGCCGGATAAGAATTCCAGGCATCTCCGCCTTGCCGATGAGGCCATCTGGATCGGTGACGGACCGCGCAAGGACTATCTCGATGTCGAGAAGATCATCGGCACCGCCCTGCGCTCGAACGTCACCGCCATTCATCCAGGCTACGGCTTTCTCGCGGAGAACCCGAACCTGGCCCGGGCCTGCGAGAATGCCGGCCTGATCTTCATCGGCCCGCCCTGCGATGTCATCGAGAACCTCGGCAGCAAGGTCATGGCGCGGAAGATCATGGCCGAGGCCGGCATTGCCATGGTGCCAGGATCGGACAACCTGCCAGCCGGGGAAAAGGGCCTGCAGGTGGCGATGGAATTCGTCGGCAAGCACGGATTCCCGATCATGCTCAAGGCCACCGCCGGCGGTGGCGGCCGCGGCATCCGCCGGATTGAAAACGAGACCGAACTGCGAGAGCAATACCTGATAGCCAGGGCTGAGGCCAAGGCCGCCTTCAACGACGATTCGGTCTATCTCGAAAAGGTCGTGCTCAACCCCAAGCACGTCGAGGTGCAGATCCTTGCCGACAGATCGGGCAATACCGTCCATCTCGGAACGCGCGACTGCTCGATCCAGCGTCGCAACCAGAAGCTGGTGGAGATCGCCCCGGCCTTCCAGATCAGCGAGGAACTGCGCGAAGAGATCTGCCAGACCGCGGTGAGGGCCGCTCGCGCCTCCGGCTACTTCAATGCCGGCACCGTCGAGTTCCTGCTCGACCACGACAACCGCTACTATTTCATGGAGATCAACACCCGGCTGCAGGTGGAGCACACTGTCACCGAGATGATCACCGGCATCGATATCGTCCGCAGCCAGATCAACCTGGCGATGGGGCAGGACCTCGATTTCCGCCAGGAGGACGTCCGGACCCGCGGCCACGCCATCGAGATGCGGATCAACGCCGAAGACCCCCAGAACAATTTCATGCCGGAAGGCGGCAAGACCATCAGTGTCTACCGCTCCCCCGGCGGTTACGGAGTCCGTCTCGACGGTTTCTGCTACCAGGGGTTCACCATCCCTGAGGTTTACGATTCGTTGCTGGTCAAGCTCACGGTGTTCGGCTGGTCGTGGAAGGAGACGGTGGACAGGTTGCGCCGCTGCCTTTCCAACTACGTCATCACCGGGCCCAAGACGACAATCCCGTTCTATCTCAACCTGGTCAACGATCCCGATTTCCAGCAGGGGACGTTTAACACGTCCTACCTGGAGACCCACGAGCATCTGTTCCAGTACAAGGAGGATAACTCCGAGGTCAACAAGCTGGCGCGGCTGATCGCGGAGATCAATTACCGCGGGGAGAACCGCTACGCCAAATAGGCTGGCGGTTCAGCAGTCAGGCCGACATCATGAAACGTCTTTCCGGGAACCCACTATGAACAGAATCGCCCAGAACACCCCGGCCGCCGAGGCCATCGCCACGTTGCGCAACGCCGATGGCTACTATATCACCAACACCGCCCGGGACATGTCCCAGTCCGACTACAAAAACCGTGTCCTGCTCCACACCGACCTGCTGGCGGCCAAAGGTCGGGAGTCGGCCGGATATTTTTCGCTGGAGATCACCGGCGGGGCCTCGATTCATGTCGACATGCTGCGCAAGCAGGTCGACCCTTTCCTGAAGCTCGAGCTGCTGCGCAAGCAGATGCCGAAAACGATGTTCCAGACCCTCTGCCGCGGCACCAACCTCTTCGGCTATCGTCCCTATCCGCAGAACGTGATACGCCTGACCGTGCGGAGCTTCGCCAGATATGTCGATGTCTGGCGGACCTTCGATTTTCTCAACCACGTGCCGAACATGCAGGCGGTGTTCGAGGAGGTGGCCCTGGCCGGTAAAATCAACGAGCCCTGCATCTGTTTTTCCACCGGCCCCGAGCATACCGACGCCTACTATGTCGGCAAGGTCGGCGAGATCCTCGCCGTCACCGGGCCGGACATCACCCTGTGCATCAAGAACCATGGCGGGCTCGGCACCCCGCGGCGGATCGGCCAACTGGTGGATGCCCTCAAGCAGCGCTATCCTGACCTGGTCATCCATTACCACGGCCACAACACCGACGGCAACGACATCGGCCGGATCACCGAGGCCGTGCTCGCCGGAGCGAAAATCGTCGACGCCTCCGACCACGCCTTTACAGGCTTCTACGGGCCGCCGCCGGTGCTGGCGGTCATCCAGGCCCTGAAGGACTATGGCAAGACCGCCATCGGCATCAGCGAGGAGGCGGTGATCGAGACCTCCGACGCGATCCGCGACCAGCGCCAGTACTATGCCCAGTTCGAGTCGCAGATCAAGGGTTTCCAGCCGACGGTGCAGATCCACAAGCTTCCCGGCGGGGCGATGGGGTCGAGCCTCGAGCAGGCCGCCAAGGGGGGGTTCCTTGACAGGATGCCGGATATCCTGCACAAGGAACTGCCACGGGTGCAGACGGATCTCGGCAACTACTGGAGTGTCACCCCGGGGTCGCAGATCCTCTGGACCACGGCGGTGGCGAATGTCCTTGACGGCGAGCGATACGCCAACCCCTCCGGCGACCTGAAGAACCTGCTGCTCGGCAAATATGGCCCGTTCCCGTTTTACAAGCCGGCCGACTGGATATACAAGAAAGCCTTCGGCCCGGAGTGGAAGAGCATCGTCGCGAAGGAGGCGGGGATGGCCGGGGTCGAGGATGTCGACATCGATGCCGAACGGGCGGCCCTGGCTGCGAAGATCGGGGCTGAACCTAGCGAGCAGCAGCTGGTGCTCTATCTCCAGCATCCCAACGATGCCGTCGATTTCTTCAAATTCGAGGAGGAATTCGGCAAATCCTACGTGTTGCCGCCGTCGATCTTTTTCCGTGAGGGCGGCTTCTCACTGGGCGAGCGGCTGACATTCAAGGATCACGCCGGCAAGGAGCACGTCATCGAGATCGGGCCCATCCAGAAAACGGAGTTGGGCGAGACCAATGTCTACCTCAACGTCGATCATGACCAGCGGCTCTATCTCTTTGAACCGGAGGAACAGAAGGGGAGTCAGGCAGCGGTCAAGCTGAGCAAGGAGGAAATCGCCCTGTTGTCAGGCCAGGGGGATGTCCGCGCCCCCTTTGCCGGAACCATCTGCGCCGTTGCGGTGGAGATCGGCGACGAAGTGGCGGTGGGCGACCAGCTGGCGGTGATTGAGGCGATGAAGATGCAGACGCCGATCGTCAGTGAGGTCGCCGGCATCATCAACGTCGTCTCGGTCAAGATCGGTCAGATGGTGCAGGCCGGTGACCGGGTCGTCA
>CAYYWK010000034.1:0-11788 GCA_964475345.1 uncultured Desulfobulbus sp. | reverse complement strand
CGAGAAAATCGTCGTCGAGGATGTCTGCGACCTTCTTGTAGTAATTCAGACTCAGGCCGTAACCGAAGCGACCGACCATATGGTTCTCCATGAACCGATGACGGTTGATCATCCCGCACAGCTGATCTCCCCGCACTACCGGCAGGCAGTACAGGCCGGGGTTCTGATTGAAGCGTTCGAGCACTTCGAGAGTCCGGTCGGAAACGGAGAGCGGCGGTGTCTGGCTGGCTATGTCGCCGATACAGATGACTTCGTCAAAGAGGCGGCTGCCGGATTCCCGATGAATCGGGGCCTGCGGCAGGTCAAGACGTCCCGGATCGAGCAGCTCGGCGGCGGGCCTGGCGATCAGGTAGCCCTGGGCGAGATCGATGCCCACTTCCTGGCAGACCTTGAGGTCGCTTTCCTGCTCAATCCCTTCTGCAATGACTGCAATGCCGATGCGGTGACAGGCTGTGGCGATGGAATCGATCAGCGTGTAATTGATATTCCCCTTCTGGGTGTCGCGAAAGAAGTGGCGGTCGATCTTGACGAAATCCGGTTCCAGGACCGAGAGCATCTTCAGCCCCCCGTAGCCCGCCCCGAAATCATCGATGGCAATGCGGAAGCCTTTGCTCCGGTAGTGGTCCACGGCTTTTCTGAACAGCTGGTAATTGGACACTGCCTCCTGTTCGGTGATCTCGAGGACGATATCCTGGCGATTGATCCCGTGGCGGTTGGCGAGGAGGCCGGTGGTGCCGGCACTGTGATCGGGGTGGAGCAGGCTGGTTGGGGAAATGTTGAGAAAAAGCAGACTGTGGTGGATTTCTGAGGATTGTTCCGCGAAGAGGGAGATGCCGTTTTCTCGGCAGCGCATGTCGATTTCAAGCATCATACCGCACTCTTTGGCAGAGGTGAATATCTGGTCGATGCTGTCGAAGGGATTGGGGCCGACGGTGCGGCAAAGGGCTTCGTAGGCGAAGATCTTCCTGGCGGAGAAGTTGACGATGGGTTGGAAATGGGATGTCAGACGGTTGTCTGCTAGCAGTTCCTGCAGCAGCACTTCCGTTGCCCGGAGGGGAGAGAATGGGTAGACATTGGCCATGGCTGGTGGACAGGCCATCGGCCTGTCAGACAGGAGTGAAGTCATCGAGTCGAGATGATACCGAGATTGCTGGGTTCCCGCACGTCCACGCGGGCTATGCGCAGGCCGCGTATCAGCGTGTTCTGATACTGAATGAGCCCCACTTCAGACAGTATCTCGATGATAGTCCGGTTCTGTTTGAAACGTGTTCGGGATCGATGAGGAATTGGCAAAAATGCCGGGATGGGAGGCGCAGATCGAGGGGCATGTGCGGGGAGACCCGACCTCTCTGGTTCTGGCGAAAGGAAAATCCGGCAGCAGGGTTTTCGGCAATGAGGCGGGTCGAGATGGCTGGTGACCCGTTCAGTCGGTGGGCAGGACCAGTTTTTTATCCTCCGGCAAGTCAGGACTCCGCCGGAACAGCAGCATGGTCTTGCCAAGTAGTTGCACGAGGGCGCTGCTGGTCGCCGCCGGAAGATGTTCCGATGCGGCATGTTTTTCAACACTGCTGTTGGTGCCGATCTTGACCTTGACAAGCTCGTGCCGGGTCAGTTCGAGGTCGGTGGCGGCGATCAGCCGTTCGGTGATGCCTTCCTTGCCGATCTGGACGTTGGCGGTAAGTCCATGGCCCAGGCCTTTCAGGAATTTTTTCTGTCTGGATGAGAGTTTGGGAGGCGTATTGATGATTGTGCTCATGATTGTACGGTTTGAGAAAAGAAGAGATCAGCCGACAAGATCGCTGAGAATTCGGTAGCCGCCGATCCAGGTGCCGAGTGCCGAGCCGAGTGTGGTCAGGAAGAAGACCAGGATGACCCGCAGCAGTTTGTTGCGCCACCAGCCAGTGAAGGTGGCCATGTCGGTGCTGGCGGTCTCAAACTCCCTGACCACCGGAGGACGCTGCATGACCTGGATGAAGGCAGTGACGTATCCCGCTCCGATTAATGGACTGAGACTGGTGAACGGAGCAGCGGAAAAGGCGCCTATGGTCGTGTAGGGGTGAGCCATCGCCAGCATCGCGCCGACCGCTGCCGGTATGCCGTGGGCAAGCGCCCAGAACAGGAAGTTGGCACCGGCAACGGAGGCTCCCTTGTTGATGCCGATGGCGACAAGCGCGGATACGATAAGCAGTGGAATTCCCCAGCCGGCGGCTTTCCAAGCGGCGGAAACAGGAGGGATGACGCTGATTTCGGCTATGCGCTGCCGGTTGTCCTTGCCAAATTCCGTTATGATCCCGCTGAGGTGGCCGGCTCCGACCACGGCAACAAGGCGTCTCCCCGGAGAACTCTTGATTTTTTCGGCGAGATAGATGTCCCGCTCATCGATAAGGATGCGCTTGAGATCGGGCATTGCCTCGCCGAGCTCCTCCATCATTTCCGAGAGGACATCCTTCTGTTTGAGCTCTGTCAGTTTTTCCTCGCTGATCTCAGTGTTGTCAAAGAGACTGGCCAGCAGGGAGGACATCAGGTAGCTTTTCTTCCACAGCGAGGTGGATTTCCAGGCCCGGCGCAGCGTTATGCGGATGTCGCGGTCGCAGAGGGATACAGGTATCTGCCGCTCTTTGGCGGCCTGGTCCGCCGCCAGCAATTCGGCCCCGGGGGTGACTCCAAGCTTGCTGCCGAGCCTCTTCTGGTACGATGCCATAAACAGGCTGATCACCAGGGTTGACAGCTGCTTTTTGCGTATGACCTCGCGAAGGTCCAGGGATTGCCAGCGTTCCTTCTGAGTCAGCGCCTGGTACCGTTTGTCGTCGAGTTCCAGGCAGACGCAGTCGGGTTGTTCGCAATCGATGACTCTGCGGACCAGCTGAACCGATTCCTGAGAAATATGTGCTGTGCCGACGAGTATGAACTGGCGGTCGTCGAGGTGGAGAATATGGACATCGGGGCCATATTCGTGGGTTGTTTCAGATGTCATGAGTAAAGGGCTTGGTCAATACGCCGACGGAGACGGCTGATTCGTTGCCTGCTGCCGTGCAGGCAGCAGCATGGGTGAAGTGGGTTGGATGGCAGGCCGGTTGATGAAAATTCAGCGGAAGATACAGCCGATTCCGATCAAACCTTTTTGAGCTTCAGCTGGCTGCCGGGGTGGATGACATCGTTCTTGAGATTGTTCCACTCCTTGATCATAACTGAAGAGACCTTGAATTTTTTAGATATTGTCCACAAGGTGTCGCCATTTTTGACCTTGTAGAAGCTATAGCTGCTGGCGGGAGCGGCATTGCTCGGGGCTTTGATTTTTTTCCCGGAATTGGCCGTGGCACTTTTCAGCTGCGCCGAACTGGCGGATGAATATTGCTTGCGGATGGTCTGCGCGGAAATGGTTTTGGAAGAGGTGTCGAGTCCGGCAATCCTGACCCGCGCCACCGTCTGCTTTGGGGATTTTACAGCCAGCGCCTTGGTGGACGCCACTGTTTTGTCGGATGGCTTCCGGGTGATTTTCTTGCGGTCAGCACTCAAGGTTCGGACAGCCGCGAGCCTGGAGGATTGCTGAATGGGGCCGTTGCCTTTTTCCATCTCATCGTCTGAGAAGGCAATCATTTCCCCTGGAGTGGTGACGATTGTCCGTTCTTCCGGATAAAGAGCCAGCTGCTGCCCGGCTGAGATCCTGTGGACACTGCCAAGATTGTTCCAGGCGACGATCATCTCCGGTGAAACATTGTATTTGCTGGCAATCCTGGAAATATTTTCACCCGCTTTGACGCGATGCAGGACGAGATTGCTGTTGCCTGCGGAGAGCGCCATCTTCCCGCCTTCGGGAAGGACCTGATAGCTGACCATGTTGTACGGTATGCGGATATACTGCCCGCGCGCCAGCTTGCCGCTGCGCAGGTTGTTGACCTTGAGCAGGGTAGTCTTGTTGATTCCGTAATCTCTGCAGATCGTCGACAGGGTTTCGCCGCGTTTGACTCGGTGGGATTTGAATCCGGTGGTGACGACACTGTGCAGTCTTGAAATATTTTTACTGGCGATTTCCTGTGAGGCTATGGGGATCTTTGCCTCGTAGCCGGAGCGGTTGGGCGGCGTCTTGCCTTGGCGCAGTTCCTGGTTGAGGAACTTGATTTCCTTCACGGAGGAGTTGCAGGCCACGGCAAGGGCGTCAAGACTTAGGCCGGGCGGAACCTTCAGCGTCGCATATTGCAGCGGACGGCTTTTCTGCACGTTGCTGAAGCCGTATTTTTCCGGATTCTTGGCGATGATGATAGCGGCAATCAGTTTCGGCACATACCGTTTTGTTTCAAGGGCAAGATAGTCTTCCCGGGCAAGCTCCCAGAAATTCGAAACATTGTATTTGTCCAACCCTTTGCTGATCTTGCCCGGGCCGGCATTGTAGGCGGCAACGGCAAGATGCCAGTCGCCGAACTCCTTGTAGAGTTCAGAAAGAAAGGCGACGGCGGCTTTAGTTGATTTTTCGGCGTCGCGACGTTCATCAAGATATTTGTTGATGTCGAGATCGTACTGCCGGGCCGTACCGTCAATGAACTGCCACAAGCCGACGGCGTTTGCCGGTGAGCAGGCCCGCTGGTTGTAGCCGCTTTCGATCATCGAGAGATACACCAGTTCCTTCGGCAGCCCTGCGTACTTCAACTCCTTTTCCATCAGCGGAAGATATATAGAGGCACGGGAGAGCCAGGTCTCGTATATTTTGCGGTGCCTGGTCTGGAACAGGTTCAGGTACATTTCAACCTGTTTGTTCATGACCAGCGGGAAGGTGTCGATGGAGTTTTCCTTGTCCCGGCGTGTTACCGGCGAAGTGTCACCATCCCACATCCCGGTCTGGCGCAGGGCGGCAAGTTCCTGCTCGAGACTGCCCTGTGCCTCGGCGTCTTCGAGGCTGAGGTCGGGATCTTCTCCGCCGGCGGCATCCTGACCATCCGTTGAATGCGCTGTCGAGGCATCGGAGAATGGGCTGTAACGATTTTCACCGGCACAACCGGTAAGGGAGACTGTCAGAAGAATGGCACAGAGGAGGCAAAGCTGGTCGAGGTGTTTGTAGAACATGCGTTATTCCGTGTGTCTACAGCCTTTCGAGGAAGCGGTTTGCGCTGCGGATCTCCCTTCCAAAAGCTTATTGAGATATCTTAAGTAACCATGTACATTGCACATCTGCTCAAATGCACGAGAGCACACAATACTGTAGTTAAAACCGATGTTTTTTTGAATTGCAAGGAATTATCTCTCCGGAAAGTGTTTGTTGACCTCGATGTGCCATGACGGAAACGTCGTTTCAGCACATCTCCTGGATTACTGTCATGTTCAAGAAGTTTGCCGTCATTCTCCTTCTCATTGTCTGCAGCGGTGTGGCCGGCCTGGCCGGACTCTACCACTGGCATGTCGTACTTCACCCCGGTGAGCAGATAAAGGTTGAGAATATAAAAAAAATATTGAGCAAGGAAAGCGACGTGTATTTTGTTGACGGCGTGACCAAACTCGGGGTTTTTTTCGATAGCGCTCATCGCCAGTACGTCGACTTCGAGCAGATGCCGCAGGCCTTCGTCAACGCCATGGTAGCATCTGAAGACAACAGGTTTTTTTCCCATATCGGTTTTGATCTTGTTGGAATCGTGCGCGCGGCTGTCCGCAACCTCGAGGCCGGCAGGGTTGTCCAAGGGGGAAGCAGCCTGACCCAGCAGACGGCCAAGAACCTCTTCAAGCGCACCGATCGCTCCATCGAGGCCAAACTGAAGGAACTGCTCTACGCTCTCAGGCTTGAACACCATTATTCGAAGGAGAAGATATTCGAATTTTATGCCAACCAGTTTTTTGTCAGCGGCAATGGTCATGGTCTCGGGGTGGCGGCGAGATACTATTTCGACAAGTTGCCTGAGGAACTGACGCTGGTAGAATGCGCCTTCATCGCCGGCAGCGTCAAGCGGCCGAACTATTACAACCCGTTTATCAAGAAGACTGACGAAGACGAGTCGGAGGCACGGCGGCAGGCCGAAATCCGCAAAAATTATGTCCTGGATCAGATGCTTGAGATGGGAATGATCAATGAACCCACCTACAACCAGGCCCGTGAGACCAAGATCCCGTTCAGGCAGGGGAAGGTTGGCTATTCCCTTGATTATGTCATGGAGATGGTCAAGGATGCAGTCTCCTCACCGGAGGTGGAGAGTGCCCTGGCGGTTCACGGTATAGACAATATCGCCACCTCCGGTGTCAGGGTCATCACCACGGTGGACCGCACCTTCCAGGAGGAGACGCTCTACGCCCTGCGGCGGGAGCTGTCGCGACTCGATGTCCGCCTCAGCGGCTTTGAGAGGGCGGAGATCCAGCAGAAACTGAAAGGACTCGAGTACCAGGGGGACAGCGCCCTCAAGAAACGGGCCTTTCTGTTCGGGGTCATCGATACGATATCGGCCAAGGGAAAGGACACGGCAATTGCCGTCACCCTCGACAACCGGCTGGGCCGAGGTGTCATCGACGGCTCCGGCCTGGCCCGGATGGTCGAAGCCCGGGTCAAGTGGGCCCAGGACCTCTGGAGCGAACCTTCTGCCAAGGATACCGGCAGGCTCCTTGCCCAGCTCAAGGAGGGGGACCGGGTATGGGTCAGTGTGCGGGAGGTGAAAAGCGACGGAACGGCGCTGCTCGACCTGGAGAAGTACCCCGAGATTCAGGGCGGGGCGATGATCATGAAGGATGGCCGGGTTCAGGCCATGGCAGGCGGTGTGGAGAACAGGTTCTTCAACCGGGCCGTCTATGCCCGGAGGACCATGGGGTCATCGTTCAAGCCCTTTGTCTACGCCGCCGCCCTGCAACTGGGATGGAACAGCGCCGACCTGCTGAGCAACAAGCGGGACATCTTCGTCTTTCAGGGCACACCCTATTTCCCCAGGCCCGATCACATCAGCCCGTTCGATTCGGTATCGATGAACTGGGCCGGCGTCAAATCCGAGAACCTGGCCTCGGTCTGGCTGGCCGCTCATCTCTGCGATCGCCTGAGTCCGCAACAGTTCAGGGAGGTTGCCGAGCGGCTCGGCCTCGCCCCGTATGTAACCGGCGGCAAGGAAGAGGAATATGCGACTTATCGCGGAAGAAACCGGGACAAACACGGTATCCAGATCAAAGACGACATCCTTCGCGCAGCCGCATATGCCAGCGCCATCGATAGTCTCGAGGCGGATTTTATCTTCGAGGGGATGCTCGAAGAATACCGGATACTGAAAAAACTCCATTATGGTCTGGGCTTTGAAAAGATGCGCGAGCGGGTGTACCAGGAATTCGCCTCCGGCCGGGCCGGCAGCATCGGCGATGAGCGCGGCGAACTCTCCCTCAGACAGAAAATCCTCTCCGAATCCTTCCTGGCCCTGAGCGCCCAGAGGCGTGGGCTCCGGACCTACCTTCTCAATATCGACACCCCGCTGGGGCCATTTGAGCCCGATTCCTTCGGCTCCGGGTCAACTTCCGCCGAACTCTACCATGATCGATTTACCGGGGAATACTTCTTTCTGAACATCGTTTCCGCGCCGGCTTCCCTGCAGCGGGTCGGGAGAAGGGATATTCAGCAGCAGCTGCTGAACGCAACAGAAGAGGAGCGGCGCATCTTCTTTTCCCGGATCAAGCTCAACGGGGTGCTTTCCGTCGCCGCCTATGACCTCGCCGAAAGACAGATCGAGGCTGAGCTGCAGCGTCTCAAGCAACTGCCTCCCTACAGCTTTGAGGTCCTGTCTGCCGTCAGCGACTTCCGGATACTGGTCGGTCTCCGTTACCTGATGGAATTTGCCAGGGAACTGGGGGTGGGCAGCTCGCTCGAGCCGGTGCTGTCCTTTCCGCTGGGGGCAAACGTCACCAGCCTGATGGAGACGGTCAGGATCTACGAGGGGCTTGTGACCGGCGAAGTCAGCACCTACGGCTACGAGAACGAGGAGGATCGGGATGTCCTCGCCGTCCTGGACCGTATCGAGGCCCCGACCGGTGAGATCCTCTACCGGCCGCATCGTCAGGTGAAAAAAGCGGTGGACCCGCGGACAAGTCTAGCCGTCGGTCATATCCTTGAAAACGTCGTGAAATTCGGAACCGGGAACCTGGCCGACAAGGAGGTCAGGCTGAAAGTGGCGAATCCTGGCCAGGAGCAGGCGCAGGGCCTGCCCGTGCCGCTGCTTGGCAAGACTGGAACCGCCAACCGCTACACCAATGCCTCGTTCTACGGTTTTCTCCCGGGACTCGCCAAGGATGCCACGCTGACCTTGCAGGACGGCTTCGCTGTCGGGGTCTATGTCGGCTACGACGACAACCGCGTCATGCGCCGCAGCAGCACCAGGATCACCGGGGCTGCAGGCGCCCTCCCGGCCTGGATCGATATCGTCAATATGCTGATCCGCGAGGGCGGCTATGCGCAGGCGCTTGGCAGTGCAGCGGCGGAGACCGGCGAAGTCCGGCTGGCCCGTGCTGATCTCGGCCAGCTCAATTTCGCGGCCCAGGCCGAGCGTGGCGGCATCATCGACGAACCGCCGCAGATTCTTGCCGACAGCGACCGGTACCGCCCTTCGATCTTGACCTTCGGGCAGGTGGGGGAGGGCACGGGAGTTGTTCTGGGACGCCAGTTCCAGCCATTCTGGAGCAACAGGAAGGAAGGCGGATTCACCGCCGGCAATTGAACATCTTCAGCTGCGGATTCGCCGGGGCCTTCGACCCCGTTCCCGGTTCTTAGCCTTGGCGATGGAGGGGATTCTGTGGTAGAGTCCCTGCGACGAGTACGCGAGGGCCTGTCCGTCATTTTTCTCCGGACGCAGGCCCGAAGACGAGAGACACATCCCTTCCGGCGGCCCACGCCGTCCATTACGAAAAGAACATACACCCATGAAAAAACGCGTCTTACGGGCTTTGGCCCTTTGTGGAATTGTGGCGATAAGCGGTTGTGCCCAGACCGGGAGCCAGGAACCTCAGGGGATGGGAGCGGAAAACGCACCGATCCAGGAAACGACTATCGCCGGTCCGTTCGGTGAACAGATTGCCGAGCCGCCAAAGGCCTCGCCGTTTGCCCGGCCGCTCGAACAGCAGGGAAGTTCCGACCCGCTGGCGGCGGAGTCTTCCGGGGCGCTCAAACCGCCGGCCCTGGTGGGGATCACTGCGCGGATTGATGCCTACGGCAGGAAATTTGCACGCTGGAATGCGCTCAACACCACAGACAGTCAGCTCAGTGATCAGCAGAAGGCGCTGATGGCCGGGTGTTACCAGAAAATGCAGCGCATCCTCGCCGACTACAACACACTGCGCACGGCAGTGGAGGGAAGCGATCCCGGCGATATTGCCGCCAACAGCGTCTACAACGCCAAGATGCAGGCCGTGCAGCAGGCGGACATCGAACTTGTCGAAGGCGAGTGCGGGGCCCTGGTCGAACCGGAGCCTGCCAGTAGCGCGCAGGCAGGTCAGCAGGGGCAGGGCGTGGCCAGCATCGACACGCAGATCGAGACCCTGACGGCCGCCCGCGACTACCAGGGCATCGAGCAGCTCTGGCAGCAGTTGCCGGCTGCCCAGCAGGATCAGGTCGGCAGCGCGGCGGTAATGCTTTACGCGGATGCCCTGATCTATCTGCAGAAGGAGGAGCAGGCCGCGGAACTGTACCGACGGATCATCGACAAGAAGGAGGCGGCCGGAGCGCCATCGGCGGAACTGATGCTGCTGCGCAAGAACTTGGCCGACCTGGCCATTGCCACTGGTCGCTACCAGGATGCCCAGGGGCAGTACATCCAGATTTCGAAGGACTATCTGGCCCTTGGCAGTGTCGACAGCTGGGCCAAGCAGCATCTTGCCATTCTCAGCGGCGACCAGATGTCGAGCGCCGAACTTGCCGACTATTCCGGCCTGGTCCGCAACTATCTCGGCTATATTCCCAGTCAGGATGGTTTCCGTTTTGTCTGGGAGGCCGAAAAGTTTCTCTCCAGCCATCCCAACTCGACGGTTGCCTCCAACGTCGAGACGATGCGCAAGGAGATGGCAGGGCAGGCCGAGGCCTGGTTCAACGGCATCCTCGCCGAGGTCGATCGTCTCGCCAAGGAGAAGAAGTTTCAGGAAGCCACCGCTCTCATCAAGGCCCAGCGGCCAGACATGATCAACGATCAGCAGCTGGATCTGCTCAATGCCAGAAATGATGAGCTGGTACTGGCGGAGGCTGTCGAGCAGGAGACGGCCAAGATGGCCAGGCAACAGGAGCTCGATCAGACATGGAACAGCGGGTTGCAGCTGGTCAATGCCGGGCGCTATGACGAGGCGATCAAGGTTTTCGACGGGATGATGGAAACGGAATACGGGGCGAAAGCGGATGCCAAGATCGTCGAGATCTCGTCGATGGCGGCCAAGGATGATCGCCGCAAGGCCGCCGACCTGTTCATCCGTTTCACCAAGACCGAGGACCTGGAGATCCGCAAACGCCTGCTCATCGAGTCCCGCAGCCTGCTCAAGGGCATCCTGGCCAAGTACCCGCGCGCGGATATCACCGACAAGGTGCTCGGCAATATCCAGCGGGTCGAACAGGAAATGAACGCCATCGACCCGAACCTAATCATCCAGGCCGACAGCCAGGCGGCGATCGAGCAACCCCAGGAACCACCCCCTGTGCAGCCGGCTGCCGAGCCGGAGGATCCCTTTGCGCCGCAACCGCCGATCGTCGAGGTGCCCCCCGGCCAGTAAACCCCGGATGCCGCCGCATCGCCACCTGGAAAAGGCCTCCGGAATTCTCGGCGGGCCTTTTCCTATTTCCCGGCGCCGGCAGTTCAAGAGCGTCGAGCCCTCCCACAACCCCTCTGTTCAACCCACCACAGGCCGCCAATGATGGCACTGCTGCCGGATATCCTGAGCATCGTCCTGCCGGTTTTCCTGGTCATCGGGCTGGGCATGGCTTTGAAGAAGGTGGGGATGGTCGACGGCAGCTTCCTCTTCCAGCTGAACCGGCTGGTCTATTATCTCGCCCTGCCGGCACTGCTCTTTCACAAGATCGCCGCCGCCGATTTTTCAGCCAGTTTCAACGGCGGCCTGCTGGCCGGGATGCTGATCGCGGTCTTTCTTACCGCGGTTTTCTCCTATGCCTTCGCTCTCTGGCGGGGATACCCGGCCCGTATCCTCGGCAGTTTCTGCCAGGGGGCCTTCCGTGGCAACCTGGCCTATATCGGGCTGGCCGTCGTATACAACGCCCAGGGGGAATCCGGCCTGGCCGCTGCCGGTATCCTCCTGGGATTCATGGTGCCGGTGTTCAATTTCCTGAGCGTTGTCGTGCTGCTGCTGCCGCATCGCGGAGCTGCGGGGGAGCGCCGCTACGGGACGGAGTTCTGGGTACGGCAGATCGGCGGCAATCCCCTGATTCTTGCCTCGTTCGCCGGCATCCTGTGGAGCTACTGGCGGCTGCCGTTGCCGGAGGTCGTGGACCGCAGCCTCGACATCGTCACCGGCATGGCCCTGCCGCTGGCACTGCTGGCCATTGGCGGATCCTTCTCGTTGCAGCGGCTGAAAGGGGATATTGCCAGGGCGATGCTCGCCACCCTGATCAAGATCGTCTGGCTGCCGCTTTTCACCGCCTGCATCCTTCTGACATTCGGCATCGGCGGCCAGGGGCTGGCGATCGGGGTGATCTTCGCCACGACACCCACCGCCACCGCCGCATACATCATGGCCCAGCAGATGGGTGGCGATGCCGAGCTCTCCGGGTCGATCATCATGCTCACCACGCTGCTGTCGGTCATCCCCTATACCGTTGCGCTGATGCTGCTGCAGGCGAGGGGGTTGTAAGATGAGC
>CAYYWK010000033.1:0-12108 GCA_964475345.1 uncultured Desulfobulbus sp. | reverse complement strand
CAGACTCCCGGAGTCGGAAGATATCTTCCGCAGTGCCCTGGCCATGTTTCCCAATAACGCCGGCCTGCACGGCAACCTTCTCTTTCTCCTCAACTATCACCCCGACCTGAACGCTGAAACAATATTTGCCGAATATCACAGATTCGACCAGATTTTTGGGCTCCCTTTGCGTAACACATGGCGTCCACACGGAAACGCACGTTCTATCAACCGTCGCCTGAGAATCGGTTATGTTTCGCCACAGTTTCGTAAACATTCCATCAGGCACTTCCTCGAGCCTCTTCTCGCCAACCACGACAGGTCTCTTTTTGAAATCCACGCCTATGCCGATCTGCCCCACGAAGACAGTGTCACCAAGCGGTATCGTTCCCTTGTTGATCGATGGATTTCAACGCAAACAATGGATGACAATGAGCTTGCAGAAAGGATACGGCATGACGCCATCGACGTCCTGGTAGATGTTGCAGGCCACACATCCGGTAACCGCCTCCTCGTGTTTTCCCGAAAACCTGCCCCTGTCTCCCTGCACTGGCTTGATTTTGGCTACACCACAGGTCTTTCGGCAATCGATTACTATCTCACCGATACTCCAAGCGTACCGCCCGGTACCGAACATCTCTTTTCCGAATGTCCCTTCCGCATTGCAACTCCGAGTTTCAGTTACCGTCCTGCACCCGACATGGGAGAAGTGAGTTCTTTGCCCGCAGCAGATAAGGGATATGTGACTTTTGGAAGCTTGAGCAGAGCGGTCCGCATCAACTATCGTGTAATACGGGTATGGGCCGAAATTCTCAAACGGATCCCCACCTCCCGTCTTGTTATCAATAGCAGCACTTTCAAAGACCCGGTAATGCAGAAAAGAATGAGCGGATGGTTTTTGGAACAAGGAATACAGACCGACCGACTCGACATCGGATGTACCAGTCCACCGTGGGATATTCTGCGAGCAATTGATATCGGCCTTGATTGTTTCCCACACAACTCCGGTACCACGCTCCTTGAAAGCCTCTATATGGGAGTTCCCTTTATTACACTGGCCGACAGACCCAGTATCGGCCGACTCGGCAGTTCTATCCTCCAAGGGGTAAGACACCCGCAATGGATTGCTGGGAACGAAGAAGAATACATCAATCTCGCAGTTACTCTTGCCGGCGACCTTGAACAACTTGCGTCGATACGGTGCACTCTCAGATCAGATCTCATTGCGAGCCCAGCGATGGATGAACCTGCTTTTGCCCGTTCAGTGGAAAAAGCCTATCTGGAAATGTTCGTAAAATGGTGTGAGGAACAACAATGAAAGCAGTGATTCTGGCAGGCGGACTCGGAACCCGGATCAGCGAAGAGACTCATCTCCGCCCGAAACCAATGATCGAAATCGGCGGTAAGCCGATCCTCTGGCATATCATGAAAATCTATTCAACCCATGGTGTGAATGAGTTCATCATCTGCTGCGGCTATAAAGGGTATATGATAAAAGAGTATTTTGCCAATTATTTCTTGCATATGTCGGATGTCACCTTTGACATGGCCCATAACCGCATGGAAGTCCATGAACGACATGCAGAACCATGGCGGGTAACTCTAGTGGACACTGGAGATGACACACTGACCGGTGGCCGTCTGAAACGCGTCGCTGGTTTCGTCAAAGACGAAAGAGCCTTTTGCTTCACCTACGGTGACGGGATTGCCAATGTGGACATTCGGGCCTCGATTCTCTTCCATCAATCCCATGGGAAACTCGCTACGGTTACCGCCGTCCAACCCCCTGGGCGGTTTGGCGCCCTCAGCATTGCAGACACCCAGGTTCTTGGTTTCACGGAAAAACCTCGTGGAGACGGTGGAGGATTGATCAACGGTGGTTTCTTCGTCCTTTCTCCGAAGTGTCTGGAGCGTATTGAGGGAGATTCAACGACCTGGGAATTGGAACCGCTGACGAGTCTGGCAGCGGACGGTGAGCTGCTGGCCTTCGAGCACGCGGGCTTCTGGCAACCTATGGATACACTGCGGGAAAAAAATCTTCTCGAAGACCTGTGGCACTCGGGGAAAGCGCCCTGGAAGGTGTGGTAATGCAACCGAAAATGGAATTCTGGCAGGGGAAACGCGTTCTCCTCACCGGCCATACTGGTTTCAAGGGCGGATGGCTGGCCATCTGGCTGCATCATCTCGGTGCTCTTGTAACCGGAGTCGCCCTCCCGCCGACAACCGAGCCGAACCTTTTTCACGCTGCACAGATTGCAGAACTGGTGACCAGCCACTGCATCGACATTCGAAATGAAAGCGCACTTCAAAAGGCCGTCGAATCTGCTTCTCCGGAAATTGTCTTTCATCTGGCTGCCCAACCGTTGGTCATATACAGCTATCAAAACCCCCGGGAGACTCATGCCATCAACATTATGGGGACCGTCAACCTTCTCGACGCACTCCGCCGGATCGACAGCCTCAAAGTGGCGATCATCATCACCACCGACAAGGTCTATCACAACCAAGAATGGCCCTATCCGTACCGGGAAAACGACCCTCTCGGAGGGCACGATCCCTACAGCGCCAGCAAAGCAGCGGCTGAAATCGTCACCGCCAGTTATCGCGAGGCGTTCTTTGCCCCACAAGATATCGCTGTAGCCACTGCCCGTGCCGGCAACGTCATCGGTGGAGGCGACTGGTCAGAGAACAGGATCATCCCTGATGCAATCCGTGCCTGGCAAAACGCAAACGTTCTTTCAGTCCGCCGGCCCGACGCCATCCGCCCCTGGCAGCATGTTCTCGAGCCGTTGGTCGGATACCTCGTCCTTGCCGAACGACTGTGGCTGGAACCCGCACTCGCCGGTCCTTACAATTTCGGCCCTGATACACACAGCACCGCCACTGTCCGAAAGATCATAGAAATGGCCTCCTCGGCCTTCGGCAATGGCCTGGTGGTCTGGGCCGACGGCAACAAAGGGCCGCACGAGGCTGGAACACTTGCCCTAGAAAACGCCCTGTCGAGAACGATACTGGGAATATCCCCGCAATGGGTTCTCGCCGAGTCCATCACCCGCACCATCCACTGGTACCGTGGTTTCCTTGCCGGTCGTCCCGCCCGTGATCTCTGCCTGGCTGATATCGAAAGCTACCGGTGCGAGCTATGAACAGATTCACGTGTATTGCGACACCGCTGCAGGGACTGCTGGTTGTCGAGCGCCAGCGCCGGACCGATACCCGAGGTTTCCTGGCCCGTATGTTCTGCGCTGAAGAATTTTCCACATTCGGCTGGAAAAGCCCTGTCGCCCAGATCAATCATACCTGCACCCTGCATCGCGGCACCGTCCGCGGTCTCCATTTCCAGCACCCCCCACACTGTGAAATGAAACTGGTCAGTTGCCTGCGCGGTGCAATATGGGACGTGGCCGTGGATATCCGTGTTGGTTCACCCACTTATCTCAACTGGCATGCCGTAAACCTCTCGACAGACAACCAGCGAGCTTTCCTCATTCCTGAAGGTTTCGCCCATGGTTTCCAAACGTGTACCGACAACGTCGAACTACTTTATCTCCATTCAGCAGCCTGGGTAGCCCAAGCAGAGGGGGGTATGCATCCCCTCGACCCGCAGCTCTGCATTGACTGGCCGATTCCGGTCACTGAGATCTCCGCTCGCGACATGAACCATCCTTTTATCAATCAAGGCTTTCAAGGAATACCCCAGTGAACTGCCGCCACTGCAAGGCTCCGCTGAACACCCCTTTCCTCGATCTGGGAACGGCTCCGCCGTCCAACGCCTATCTCACAACCGAGGCCCTCCAAAAACCTGAGACATGGTTTCCGTTGCGTGTCATGGTCTGTGAACGATGTTGGCTTGTTCAGACTGAAGATTTCGCCGGAGCTGAAGAGTTGTTTTCTGCCGAGTATGCCTATTTCAGTTCGTTCTCAGACTCCTGGCTCGACCATGCTCACACATTTGTACAGGACATGATCACCAGATTCAACCTTGGCTGCGAACAATTCGTGGTCGAAGTGGCAGCCAATGACGGATATCTGCTCCAATATGTACGACAAGCCGGAATTCCCTGCCTTGGGATCGAACCAACAGCCAGTACTGCCAGGGCAGCACGATTGCGGGGTATACCAATTGTCGAGAAATTCTTCGGGCACGACCTCGCGTCGGAACTGCTGCACGGTGGAAAGGCGGCCGATCTGCTTGTCGCCAACAATGTCCTTGCCCACGTTCCCGACATCAACGATTTCGTCGGTGGTTTTGCCATTCTTTTGAAACCCGAAGGCGTTGCCACTTTCGAATTCCCGCATCTTATGAATCTTGTAGCCAAGTGTCAGTTCGATACGGTCTATCACGAGCACTATTCCTACCTTTCGCTTACCGCAGTGCAAACAATTTTCGCAGCCAATGGCCTCACCCTTTTCGATGTCGAACAACTGCCGACTCACGGCGGCAGTCTGCGTATATTCGCACAACGTAGCGATACCGGAAGGCGGCAGGCGACATCGCGGGTCGCTTCACTGCTCAGAGAGGAAAAGCAGGCCGACATGACGTCTGTTGGTTTTTATTCCTCCTTTCAAACACAAGCTGAAAGGATCAAGCATGATCTGCTGAGGTTTCTGCTCGATGCCAAGGCCAGGAAAATTCATATCGCCGCGTACGGAGCCGCCGCCAAAGGCAATACCCTCATCAATTTTTCCGGCATCAGGCCCGACCTGCTCCCATACGTTGTCGACCGCAACCCCGCAAAACAGTGGAAATTCCTGCCCGGCAGCCGTATTCCTATTGTCGATGAGAACCACCTCCGACAGCAACAGCCAGATCTGATCCTCATCCTCCCGTGGAATTTGACCCGGGAAATCACAACACAACTTGCCTATTGCCAGGAATGGGGATGCAGTTTTTTTACTGCCATCCCAAATCTTTATACTATCATGCCGTGATCAACGATTATTCTTTTCAGGAGGAAACATGATTCCAGTATTCAAGCCTCTCATCGAACAGGAAGAGATGACAGCCAGCGTAGAGTCGCTCAAACTCGGCTGGCTGGGCATGGGCAGTTATGTCAATGAATTCGAACGACAGGTTGCAAGGATCATCGGCAATGAAGATCGGCATGTCGCCGCTGTCAGTACAGGTACGGCAGGACTGCACATAGCGCTCCTCGTGGCAGGAGTCGGTAAAGGCGATGAAGTCATCGTCTCTTCCTTCAACTGTTCGGCTGATTTTCAAGCCATAACCTGGGTCGGAGGAACCATAGTTTTCTGCGATTGTGACGACACGACCCTGGCTATCGATCTCAACAAAGCTGAAGATTTGGTTACGCCAAGGACCAAGGCTATTATCGTCATGGATTACGATTGTATCCTCTGCGACCACGATGCAATCCGCTCATTTGCAGAAAAACATCGCTTGCGCGTCATCCACGATGCCGCGCATTCCTTTGGGTCGTTCTACAAAGGTAAACCCATAGGCAGTTTCTCCGACATTGCCGTCTTCAGCCATGATCCCGTCAAGACAATCACCTGCCTTGACGGAGGAACCGTTATCGTCGGGACTCGTGAGGAACTGGCCTATGTGCATGAACTCCGCCTGCTCGGGATGCAGCAACCGGCAACTGTCATGTACCAGAATAAGCGGGCCTGGACTTTCGACGTCGAAAGGGTCGGCTTTCGCTATCACATGCTCAACATGCACGCCGCAATCGGCCTTGAACAGTTGAAGAAACTTGACATTATCACGTGGTCACGGCAGGAAGCATGCAGGAGATACAACGCAAATTTGTCCGCAGTTCAACAAGTCCGGACTCCAGCCACCGATTTCACCAATGTCAATCCTTTTCTTTACTACATCAGAGTTCCTTCTCATCTGCGCGATCCATTGCGTGATTTTCTGCGTAGCCAGGATGTGGACACTGGAATACACTGGCAACCCGGACACTGGTTTTCTTTGTGGAAGGATTGCGCACATGGTGATCTGATGGTAACCGATACAGTCGGCAATGAAATTCTCTCGCTGCCGCTACATTCGAAAATGGCCCTTGACACCGTCGACATCATCAGTGAGAAAATCGATGCTTTTTTCCAAAACAATGCATAGGACAGCCGACAACGTATTGAATTCCGTAATGGATCCGATCAAGCAAGCAGCTGACATGCTACATTCTCTTTTCCAGCAACAGAGGTTCGACAATGGGACTAACCAAAGAAGAAAACCAGGATTTCTGGAATAGACGCGCCGATTTTCAAGGGATTGAAGAATTCGCAACTTCCAATGATCCGTATCTGCGCGCCCTTGAAATACAAAAGACCGCAGAATATATCCACCGCATAGCCCCGAAGACTGTATACGACCTTGGCTGCGGCAATGGGTATTCCACATTCCAGTACGCCCTGCGATTCAAAGACACGACTTTTCTGGGGCTGGATTATGCCGAAAAAATGATCAGGGCAGCTCAAGCGCGACTTGAATCCGAACCTACCGGCAATCTCCATTTCGCAACAGGCGACATCACCAGCTTACAACTGACGGATGCCTGTACCGACATGGTCACGACCTCCAGGGTCCTCATTAATTTGCAGAACTTCGACAACCAGGTAAAAGCTGTTAAGGAATGTGCACGGATACTTAAACCCGGAGGAACGCTTCTTCTGCTTGAAAGTGTCAGCCAGTCGTACGACAACCTGAACAAGTACAGACACAAATACGGCCTGCCGCTTCTTAAACCGCATCCAGCCAACTGCTACATAGACGAAGACAGATTCCTTCCAGCCATCAACGACTATTTCAAACTGCAGGCAATAGACAGGTATTCGAGTTCCTATTATCTGGGTTCACGGATTGCCTATACCCTCATTCTCGGTCAGGAGGGCAGGCCCGACCCTCACCATCGGGTCCATGAATTTTTTGCCGAAGTATCCCCGGTTGAAGATTGTGGTCGAGAAAAAATCTTTCTTCTTATTAAGCGATAAACTGATGATTCTCCTCGGACTGACCAGAAATGAACTGCTGCATTATTTGGAAAACCAGTTGATGCATTTCTTCCCCGACGGGCAAACAGGCATCGGCGATATTCTAGCTGCAGCCGCGGATGAGGCGCTTGCAAGACTGCAGCGCTGCATCGATGAAGTTCGGATGTGGCAGCCGGGTCAGTTCGATTATCTGCACTCCTCTCAATATGCCATTTTTCTCTACTTTCTTGCCAACAGCATATGGCAACGAGGAGATGACCTGCGAGTTTGCACCAAACTGTTTTTCCTCAACAAGGCACTGAACGGGCTCGACTGTTTCTACGAAATCCCCATGCCGGAGATCTTCTTCATCGGTCATTCCGTCGGTATCGTCCTCGCAAAGGCGACTTACGGCAATTATCTCGTCCTGTACCAGAACTCAACTGTCGGCAAGAACCACGGCATTTCACCCATCATCGGCGATCGCGTGATCATGTACCCCAATACCGCCATTATCGGTGCATGCAAGGTCGGAAACGGGTCGATTATCTCCCAAGGGGTGAGCATTATCGATCGTGATACTCCAGGCAACTGTCTCGTGTTCCAGGGCGAAGCAGGAACCCTCGTCTTCCGTCCCGACCAGGACACGATTGCACGGTATTTCCGATTAAATCATTAATATTTCGATTGCTTAGCATGCTAAGAAACTCATGTTTCGATTATTTAGCATTTTTTTCTAAACTCTTTCCAAACTGCGACCGATACAACTTCAAAGGATGAACCATCAACCCGGACAAGGAGGTGACCCGACAAAGAGCGAAAAGACATAGAGCACCAAACAGTTCGTAAAAACCTGGCAAGGATGCCAACCAGCTGTACCCCATACACCAATATTCAAGGAGGAATATCATGGGTCTCACTATCAACACAAACGTAATGTCTCTCAATGCTCAGCGTAACCTCGGTACTTCCCAGTCAGCGCTGGCAAAATCCATGCAACGTCTCTCTTCCGGCCTCCGCATCAACTCCGCCAAGGACGATGCCGCCGGACTTGCCATTTCCGACCGTATGACCTCGCAGATCCGCGGTCTGAATCAGGCAGCACGTAACGCCAATGATGGTATCTCTCTGGCCCAGACGGCTGAAGGTGCATTGCAGGAGACCACCAACATCCTGCAGCGCATGCGCGAACTAGCTGTTCAGTCGGCCAACGATACCAACAGTGCCTCCGACCGTTCTTCCCTGCAGGCTGAGGTCAACCAGCTGAAGCAGGAAATGAGCCGGATCGCTGAAACAACCGAATTCAACGGCAAGAAGCTCCTCGACGGGACGCTGACCTCAGCGCAGTTCCAGGTGGGCGCCAATGCCAACCAGACTATCTCCTTCGGTATTAGTTCAGCCAAAGCAGCAAATCTGGGAAACAATGCACTGACGAGTAACAACTCAACCGCTAACTACAGCATTGAGGCAGCCACTTCCGCTGACACAGCAAGCTCGGCCAATGACGTTCTGGCCCAGACCCTGACCATCGTCGGAAAGGAAGGATCAAAAACTGCATCTATTACAAATGGCATGTCAGCCGATAAAATCGCGGCAGCCGTCAATGCAGTATCTGGTGACACAGGTGTTACCGCAACGGCCAAAACAACGGCAACCCTCGGCGGACTTACCGCTAACGGGAGTATCACGATAAAAGTCCAGGGAACAAACACAACAGCAACGTCAGTAAATGCAACCATTTTGTCCGATGACCTGACCAATCTGGTCACAGCTTTAAACGAACAAGCCGGAACTACCGGAATAACCGCAACGTTGAGTGCTGACAAGAAAAGCGTTACCCTTGAGCAGTCAGCCGGCTATGATATCAAGATTTCCGATTTTTCCCATAGTGCTACTGGTGCTGCCAACTCGGTAATGACTCTGAAGGGCAGCGAAGGCAATGCCGTCACATTGACAGACAGCACAACTGCCGCCAGCAAGACCGACTCCTCAACGGTCGGCGGCGAGATCACCTTCAACAGCTCATCCGGTTTCAACGTTACCAGCGACATCGCCAACTCGACAGGCTCGCTGTTCGACAGTGCCGCCAACGGCGCAAACGTCAGCGCGCTCAGTTCCATCGACAAGGTCGATATCACCGACGTCACCGGTGCCGGCAATGCCATCAAGGCCATCGACGGCGCGCTGATGCAGATCGACAACATGCGCGGTGAGCTCGGTGCGGTCCAGAACCGTTTCGAGTCGACGATCGCCAACCTGTCGAACGTCTCGGAGAACCTTTCAGCCGCCCGCAGCCGGATTCTCGATGCCGATATTGCCCAGGAAACGTCGAACATGACGAAGCAGAACATCCTGCAGCAGGCCGGCGTCGCCATCCTGGCCCAGGCCAACCAGGCCCCGCAGCTGGCGCTGTCATTGCTCCAGTAAGCCAACCCCAACCCTGGAGGGCTGCTGTCCGGCCCTCCAGGCCCCCTACTGATCAACCAGCGAGTAGAAGCCTCAGGAGGTGCAGGCGATGCTAAGTGAAGCCTTGAACATAACCGGCACGACCATGCAGAAGATGTTCCGCGCATCGGAGCAGGTCGACGGCAGCAGGAAGAAAGCCGAAGAACAGCCGGACAAGGCCCATGAGAAGGAAAAGGCCAACGAGATCCAGCCTGAGGAACTGCTCAGCCAGATCAAGGCCCTCACCGACAATGGGCTGTACAGCGTCCGGTTCGAGAACGACGACAGCACACACCAGATGGTGGTCAAGATCGTCGACAGCGAAACCGATGAAGTGATCCGCCAGGTTCCCGCGGAGGAAATACTCGGGTTGCGCAAGGCGCTCTCGGAGTTTCAGGGGAACATCATCAACACCACCAGTTGACAGCCGCATAAGCAGTTGATTTTTCGTTGCGTGACTTTCGTTCAGAAAGCAAGGAGTGAGGTATGGCCGAAATAACCTTCAGTGGCCTGGCATCAGGGATCGCCACCGACGACATCGTCGAGAAGCTGATGGCCTTGGAGCGCAAGCCCGTCGAACGTCTCGAGAGCGACAAGACCTACGAGACCAACCGGCTCAAGGCCTTCGGTCAGCTCAACACCCGCCTGACAGCGCTGCGCGATGCAGTCGCCGCCATGAACATCACCAGCGAGGTGCGCACCACCAAGGTCAACCTCAGCTCCACCGGTGCCTTCACGGCCACCTCGGAAAGCGCCCAGACCGGCAGCTATAGCATCGCCGTGACCCAGCTGGCCCAGGTGCAGAAAACCATCAGCGACGGATACGCCTCGAGCACGACCAGCCTCTTCGGCACCGGCAGCATCACCGTCAATGGCAAGCAGATCGCCGTCGACTCGACCAACAACTCGCTTTCCGGCATCATGGCGGCCATCAACGCCGAATCCGACGCGACCGGCGTCAGCGCCACCATCATCAATGACGGAACCGGCGGAGCCACCGCGTATCGCCTGGTTCTGACCGGCAAGGACGCATCCACCGCCTTTACCGTGACCAGCAGTCTGGTCGACGGGGCAAGCAACCCGATCGCCTTCAACACCACCACTACCCAGACCGCCCAGCAGGCCAGAATCACCGTGGACGGCATCAACGTCGTCAGTAATTCCAACACCATAACAGGCGTGATCAGTGGCGCTACGCTCAATCTCAGTGCCACCAGCCCGGTTGCAAGCGCCGGTCCGCCCCCGGTCTACACCGCGACCAGGATGGACATCACCGCCGACACCGATGCGTTGAAGGAAAAAATTTCCGCCTTCGTCAGCAGCTACAACGGCATCATGGAATGGATCGCCGAGGGGTATGCCGAAGACGCGGGCGAGGAGACGGCAACAGAGTCGACCACGGATGAAAAGGACAGTGAGGAGAAGTCGCTGAGCTACTTCATGCGAGGCGATGCCACGGTAAATTCCATCAAGAGAAGTCTGCAGTCGATCCTGACGGACCCCGTCGACAACAGCGGATCATTGGAGATTCTCAGTCAGATCGGCATCGGCACCAACAAGGACGGCACCCTGAATCTGAACAGCGGCAAACTCGATGCAGCCTTGGCGGACAAGTTCAACGATGTCACGAAACTGCTCGCGGGCGACGACACGGCTGACGGCGTCATGAAGAGGTTCAACTCCCGGTTGCTGGATGTGACCTCGGCCACCCAGGGCATGTACGCCGAACAGCGCAACCGTTACGAAAGCAGGGTCGACCGTCTCGACACGCAGATCGAGCAGAAAAGTTCGATGCTCGAAAAGCGTGAGGCTATGCTGCTGGCACGCTTCAACGCCATGGAACTCCTGGTCAGCAACCTCAACAGCCAGAGCAGCTACATAACCCAATTCACCAACATGCTGAGTAAAGACAAATGAACGCATACAGCCAGTACCAGCAGAACCAGATACTCTCCGCCTCCCCGGAACAGATCCTCCTGATGCTCTATGACGGAGCGATCCGTTTCACCCGCCAGGCGATGTATGGTCTGGAGGAGGCTAACCTCTCCATTTTCCACCACGGGATACAGAAGGCCCTCGCCATCGTTTCCGAGTTCTCCAACTCTCTCGACAGGGAAATAGGCGGGGAAATCGCCGACAACCTCGACGCCCTGTACCACTTCATGATCCGGGAACTGACCCAGGCCAATCTGCAGAAGGATCTTCAGAAGCTGCAGGTCGTGGAGAAGCTGCTGGTGGACCTGAGGACCACCTGGGGAGAAGCGGTGGAAATCAACCGGAACCAGCCGCCTCTTGCCAAAACCGCCGCCCTCCGTGAAGCGGTGGCTCCCCAGCCTGCGGAATATGTCCCGTTTTCGATATCCAGGTGACCGGCAATGACTCCCCGTGACATTGAAACCGCCCTGCAACAGTCTGTGGAACGCTACAGGCAGATGATCGGGCTGCTCGACACTATCGAACAGGAACTCGGGACCGCCTCTGACGAGGGATTGCAGAAGATGAACAGCCTGCTCCTGGAAACCCAGGACGAGGTATCGGCCGCAGACCGGCTCATTATGGAATTCTCAAAGCGTGACACAACCCTCTCGGAATCCGTCACGAAGCTGCTCGCCGAACGGGAAAAGCTGGTGGGAGAAGTCCTGCTGCTCAACCGCAGCGTCACGGTCAAGGCCATGGGCGTCAAGTCGCTGCTCGCCCATGAAATCGGCACGCTGCGCAACGGCAAGACTGCCTTGAGCGGCTACC
>CAYYWK010000032.1:0-12196 GCA_964475345.1 uncultured Desulfobulbus sp. | reverse complement strand
TTGCGATTCCGGCCAGGATGGTTACGAGACCGGTGGCAGCGGTGGCGGGATTGACTTGGTGAAGGTGGCTTATGACCGACCACAAGGTGTGGGGGAGGTCTGTCGTGCGGGGGAGATCGAGGCCGAAGAAGTGTTTGAGCTGGCTGGCAATGATCAGAATTGCCGCACCCGCCGTGAATCCTACCACCACCGAATGCGAGATGAAATTTACAATGGCGCCGAAGCGAACAAGGCCCATGCTCAACTGGATCAGTCCGACCATGATCGTCAGGGTCAGAGCGAGCTGAATATACTCGTGACTGCCAGGTACGGCATGCTCGCTGAGGACCGAGTACATGACGATCGAGGCTGCGGTGGTAGGCCCGGAGACAAGATGCCAGGATGATCCGAAGAGAGCTGCGACTATCGCCGGCACCATGCCGGCATACAGGCCGTATTCAGGTGGCATTCCGGCGATAGCGGCAAAGGCCACCCCCTGCGGCAGGGCGATGACAGCCCCAGTCAGGCCGGCCTGCAGGTCGGCGCGCAGGGTCGAACGGGTGACCATGTGCCGCCAGCCGAGAAAGGGGAAGAGGAGTCGCTGCCAGTACTGCCATTCGAATGCAGTTCGTTTCATGGACGTTACCTCCTGTATCTGTCTGCCTCGACCGTTGTCAAGCAGGTGGCGGCATGGGACCGTTTACAGGGAAATCAGGGAGAGGAACTGTTGCTCGGAGAGGATCTGTTTGCCACGTTCCTCTGCCTTCCTGATCTTCGATCCGGCCTTGTCGCCGGCGACGACGTGGGTGGTCTTGTGGGTGACCGAAGTTGCCACCTGGCCGCCGTTCTCACGGACCAGCTTTTTTGCCTCGTCCCGGGAAAGGGTGGCAAGGCTGCCGGTGAACAGGATGACCATCCCAGCGAGGGGTAGGTCGCCCGCCGCAGATGCCGGTCGCTCCGGCTGAACGCCGATCTCCGCCAGGCGCTGGAGCAGGTGCAGGCCGCGCTCGCTGCGGAAGAAGTCGAAGAGGCTTGTCGCCGCCTGCTCGCCGACACCTTCAATCTCAAGCAGCTGTTCGCGGCTGGCCGCGGCAAGTTCCGACAGCGAAGAGAAATGCGTTTCCAGCGCTGCGGCGGTAATCTCCCCGATATAGCGGATTCCCAGTGCGGCAAGGAGGCGCCCGAGGGGTGGCCTGCTTTTCTCCCGGATTGCGGCAACGACGTGTTCCGCAGACCTGGCTCCCCAGCCATCAAGCTGCGCGAGAGCGGCCTGGTCGAGGGTGAAGATATCCGGGATGTCACTCACCATTCCGATTTCAACCAGCTGTTCGACATTTTTTCTGCCAAGGCCGTCGATGTCGAGGCCGGCCTTCGAGGTGAAATGGATCAGGCCCTGCAGCCGTTGGGCGGTGCAGTGCAGGTTCTGGCAGCGGGTGATCGCCTCGCCGTCAGGCCTGGTCAGCGGCTGGTCGCAGGCCGGGCACAGCGAAGGCATTGCGATCGGGGTTTCGCTGCCGTTCCGGTTTTCGGTAATCGCCATGACCACTTCCGGGATGACATCGCCGGCCCGCTGGACCAGCACGGTATCGCCGATGCGCAGGTCCTTGCGCTGCAGTTCGTCCTGGTTGTGGAGGGTGGCCCGGCTGACGGTGACCCCGCCGACGCTGACCGGCTCAAGGATGGCAACCGGGGTGATTGCCCCGGTGCGGCCGACCTGGAATTCGACGGCCAGCAGACGGGTGGTCTCCTGCCGGGCTGGAAACTTGCAGGCAATCGCCCAGCGCGGCGCCCGTGCCTTGTTGCCGAGCCGGTCCTGGAGCCTGAAGGAGTCGACCTTCGCCACCATCCCGTCGATCTCGTAGGGCAGGGTCTGGCGAAGTCCGGCGAATTCGCCGAAGCCGGCCACGACCTCGGCAATCGACGGGCAGAGGCGGGTCAGTCCGTTGACCGGCAGGCCGAGAGTGGCGAGCCAGGAGAGGAGCTCGTGCTGGCCGGCGAATCCTGTCTCGGTCGGGGCGGCCACGCCGTAGGCGAAGAATTTCAGTGGCCGCGTGGCGGTGATTGCCGGGTCGAGCTGGCGCAGCGAGCCGGCGGCGGCGTTACGGGGGTTGGCGAACGGCGGCCTGCCTGCCCGCAGCTGCTGCTCGTTGAGCCGGGCCAGCCCGGCGTGCTCCATATAGACTTCGCCACGCACCTCCAGCAGTCCGTCCACCGGCCGGCGAAGACGCAACGGGATCGATTTGACGGTACGGATCTGGTCGGTGATGTCCTCGCCGGTCAGGCCGTCCCCTCTGGTGGAGCCCTGAACCAGGATGCCCTGGCGATAGACCAGCTCGACGGCCAGTCCGTCGAGCTTTGGCTCGATGACGTAGGCCGGGCCCTCCGGCTGGTTGAGGTATCTCAGGATCCGTTCTTCGAAGGCCAGGATGTCGGCTTCGCTGAAGGCGTTCTCGAGGCTGAGCATCGCGATCCGGTGCTCGACATGGGAAAAGGCGGCGACCGGCGGGCTGCCGATTCTCCTGGTGGGCGAGTCCTCGCTGGCCAGTCCGGGGTGCCTGGCTTCAAGGGCCAGCAGTTCGGCGAACAGGCGGTCGTATTCGCTGTCCGAGACGGTCGGTGTATCGAGATTGTAATAGCGGTAGTTGTGCTCGTTGATCAGCCGTTTGAGTTCGGCTATGCGCTGCGCATCGTCCTGCATGAGGTTATTTCGGTGGTTCCAGAAGTTTTCCTGCCTTGGCGATATTTTCGTACGCCACTTCGTCGATGAAGATCAGGATCGATTCCGGCGGCTTGCCTGTTTCCTTGGCGATGCTGGCGGTCACCCCCCTGCAGATCTTCTCCTTCTGTTTCCTGGTCAGGGTCCCGGCGACCCGGATGCTGACGTATGGCATGTTCTCCTCCTGCTGGTTGGATTGCGGTCTGTAAGCGTGTTTACCGACAGCGCTGCGGCTGCTTACCATCATATACTACTGTATGGCGCTGCAGGCAAAAGGGTTTTTGCCATCTCCGCCCGACCCCCCGCGACGGGCCGTGCTGCGCCTCTTTCCTGTTGCCAGGCCAGGGCGTACGGACTATTCTTGCCGATCTGGAAGGTGATACTGCAACCGGACCGCCGTCGCTGAGACGGCGAGCTCAACGCACGGGGAAGAGGAGGGAGCTATGCATATTCTGGTGACCGGCGGCGCAGGATACATCGGCAGCCATACCTGCGTCGAACTTCTGCAGGCAGGGCATCAGGTGACAGTCGTCGACAATCTCTGCAACGCCAGCGAGGAATCCCTGCGCCGGGTGATGGAGCTGGCCGGCCGGTCCCTGATTTTTCATCAGGCGGATCTGCGGGACAGGGCGGTGTTGAACGGCATTTTCGCCGACAGTCCGGTGCCGTTTGACGCCGTCATCCATTTTGCAGGCCTGAAGGCGGTGGGGGAGTCGGTTGCCGAACCGTTGCGCTATTACCTGAACAATCTGGTCGGCACCCTGGTGCTGTGCGAAGTCATGGCCGAACATGGCCTCAGGGACATCGTTTTCAGCTCTTCGGCGACGGTCTATGGTGATCCTGCCTCGGTGCCGATCACCGAGGATTTCCCGCTCTCCTGCACCAATCCCTATGGCCGCACCAAACTGATGACCGAGGAGATCCTGCGGGATCTCCATGTTGCCGATCCCCGCTGGAACGTGATCCTGCTGCGCTATTTCAACCCGGTTGGTGCCCACACGAGCGGACGGATCGGCGAGGACCCGCTCGACATTCCCAACAACCTGATGCCGTATGTAGCCCAGGTCGCGGTCGGACGGCTGGAATGCCTGTCGGTCTTCGGCAACGATTATCCTACGCCGGACGGTACCGGGATCCGAGACTATATTCATGTGGTCGATCTGGCCCGGGGACACGAGCGTGCCCTGTCCAGGTTCCGGCATCGGCCGGGAGTGGCCGTCTACAACCTTGGCACCGGGCGGGGGTACAGCGTGCTCGAAATGGTGGCCGCTTTCGAGCAGGCGAGCGGCAGGAAGATCCCTTACTGCATAGCCCCGCGTCGCCCGGGTGATATCGCGGTCTGCTATGCAGATCCAGGAAAGGCCCTGCGGGAGCTGGAATGGAAGGCTGAGATGGGAATCGCTGAAATGTGCAGGGATGCGTGGCGCTGGCAGCACGACAATCCCAGGGGATACCGCTGATGAATGTCGACTGGCGGGCCCTAGGGCCTTGCCGGGAAAAGGTGCTGTTTGCCCTGCTGAAACGGTGCAGGTGACGAGCTGGAGGCGTTGCTGCCTGGCACGTTCTATGGCCCTCTGCGCTTGCCTTGCACGTTTTTGCCTGACAATATGAGTGATCCCGGTCTCAATTCCTGTTATCTGCGGGTTCGCTGCCGACGCAGACTTACCGGCGATGATTTCAGCCCTTGGCTCGATTCCTTCTGATCGCAAATCCCGCTTCAACAGATCGCCCCCTCCTCCCGCTCCAGCGATTTCCTGTGCGCACGGCATCAATTCTGCTCGGAAAATCAATAAAATCGCTTTGATATCAGGAAAATAAATCAATCACATCATTATTGATAATTTTACTTGATCTTGCCGGAGGCTAGTGGTAACGTTTCTCACTAAATCTCAGCCGAGGCACTGTTTGCACAATGGCACAAAAGAAAATCTCGACGGTTGTTTTTGGTTGCGGCAATGTCGTCATGGGTGATGACGGGTATGGGCCTGCCGTAATCGATGAACTCAACTCCCGCTATCAGCTGCCGGACGATGTCCAGGCTATCGATGTGGGGACCTGTATCCGCGAGCATTTATTTGACTATGTTCTGTCGGCAGAGGGCAGGCCGGACAGGATCATAGTCCTCGACGCGGTCGATTTTCCCGACCGAAAACCCGGCGATGTCTTTCTGATGGACACGTCAGCTATCCCTCCGAAAAAAATCCACGACTTTTCCCTCCATCAATTCCCCACAGTCAACCTGCTGGTCGAACTCGAACAGCATACCGGTGTGCGTGTCCTTATCCTAGCTGCCCAAGTCGAGTGCATTCCCGATGAAATCACCCCGGGGCTCTCGCCAGCCATGTCTGCTGCCGTTTCTGTCGCGTGTGAGAAGGTGATGCAAATTCTTTCTGAAAAAGCTCAATGAGGTGACTGCGTATGATGTATGAATTTAGAGTCAGCGAAATGGCGGAGGAGTTTGGTGTCCATCGGAACACCATAAGAAACTGGATTGCCGCCGGGACGCTTCCTGCCAAGGAAGGTCCGGGTCGCAAGTATCTTATGAAGTTCCATGATTACCAGACGCTCTGTGAGAAGTTCGGTCGTGAGCCGCATATCCGCCCTGACAGCCATGTCGACCTGGCAACCGTCAAGTCGATGGAAGCCAAGGTTGAAACGATGCTGCCGATGGAACTGGACGGTCACCACAGCGAGTTGGCCATTGACCCCAGCTGGGCTGATGCCTGCCTGACCTGCGGCACCTGTGCCAGCGCCTGTCCGATTGCCGGTGTTGACGGGCTCGACCCCCGCAAGATCGTCCGCATGGCGGTCCTCGGCATGGACAAGGAGCTGGTCGATTCCCAGTGGCCCTGGAAATGCACGATGTGTGGCAAGTGCGAGGTTTCCTGCCCGGCCAACATCCAGATCACCGCCCTGATGCGCAAGATCCGCGGCACCCGCGAGCGCGACAAGGTGCCCGGACCGATCCACAAGGGCGTTGCGATGTGCCTTGAGCGCGGCAACAACCTGGGAATTCCCAAGGACGACTTCGTTTTCCTGTGCCAGGATCTTGGTGAGGAACTGGCGGCCGACAGCTGTCCGGGTTTCGTTACCCCGGTCGATGTCCACGGCGCACGGGTCCTCGTTACCATCAACTCCAAGGAACCTTTCGCCGAGCCGGACGATATGAAATTCTGGTGGAAGATCTTTTATGCCGCCGGTGAGTCATGGACAATCCCCTCCGAGAACTGGGAAGGTGTCAACTGGGGGCTGTTTTCCGGTGACGACGCCGCCATGAAGATCGTTGTCGGCCGGATCGTCGAGAACATGCGGAGGTTGAACTGCAAGATACTCCTGCTACCCGAGTGAGGCCATGCCTACTTTGCAACCCGGTCCGGGTTGAACAGATGGTTCCCTGAAGTCTTCAACGAGTTCAAGGTCTACTCGGTCTTCGACCTCCTTATGGAATACATCAAGGAAGGCAAGATCCAGCTCGACAACACCATTCACACCATACCTTCGGTCTACCACGACCCCTGCAACTATGGCCGCAAATCCCTGAAAGCCTTCGGTCAGGCGTTCTTCGAGGAAGGCCGGGAGATCGCCAAGGCCTGCTGTCCAGATCTGCGCGAACTGTATCCAAACCGCATTGAGGCATATTGCTGCGGCGCAGGCGGCGGCGCCTGGGCGATGCCGTTTTCCGATGAACGTGTCTTCTATGGCCGGACCAAGGCCCGCCAGATCAGCGAATCGGGTGCCCACCTGGTTGTAGCCCCCTGCCACAACTGCCGTGACCAGATCATGAAGTCCCTCAACAAGGAATACGATCTGGGGATAGAGGTCAAATACCTCTGGGAGCTGGTGGCGGATTCACTGATCATGCCGAACAAACAATAGCGAACGCGCAAGCGAGATATTTGCAGTTCTTGTTGTTTGAAGGCAAGGGCTTAGACATCATGAACTGCCCTGCCGTCGTCTGATGGCCAGGGCAGACAATCAATAATCAAGAGGAGCACCTGTCATGCTGGACACGAAGAAAGTTGGCTCGGTAATGATTGTGGGAGGCGGCGTCACGGGCATGCAAGCGGCCCTGGACCTCGCTGATTCCGGATATTATGTTTATCTGGTCGAGAAATCAGGAGCGATCGGCGGGGCGATGGCCCAGCTCGATAAGACCTTCCCGACCAACGACTGCTCGATGTGAATCATCGCGCCAAAACTGGTTGAGTGCGGTCGGCACTTAAATATCAAGCTGATGACCCTGAGCGAAGTAACCGGAATTACCGGAGCTGCCGGGGATTTTACTGTAACCGTCAAGGAAGCTCCACGCTACGTGGACATGAGCAAGTGTATCGCCTGCGGCGCCTGTACCGAGAAGTGTCCCAAGAAGGTGGACAGCGAGTACAACGCCGGAACCGGCAAGCGCAAGGCCATCTATGTCAAGTATGCCCAGGCGGTGCCGCTGAAGTACCAGATTGATCCGGTCAACTGCATCCGTCTGCAGAAACCGGGCGCCTGCGGGTTCTGCGAGAAGGTCTGCGATGCCGGTGCGATCAATTTCGACGATACCGAGAAGATCCACCAGATCAACGTCGGCGCCGTCGTCCTCGCCCCCGGCTTTGACGCCTACGATCCGAAACCCGCTCAGGTCTGGGGCTACGGGACGATGCCGAACGTCATCACCGCCCTGCAGCTCGAGCGCTACCTGTCGGCCTCCGGTCCCACCGAAGGGCATCTCGTCCGCCCCTCCGACGGCAAGCCGGTCAACAAGGTGGCCTTCCTGCAGTGCATCGGTTCCCGCGACGAGAACCTGTGCGGCAACGGTTACTGTTCCTCTGTCTGCTGCATGTACGCGATCAAGGAGGCGGTCATCGCTAAAGACCATGTCCCCGGCCTGTCCACCACCATTTTCTACATGGACATGCGGACCCACGGCAAGGACTTCGACAAGTACCTGGAGCGCGCCAAGGATGAGTCCGGCGTCCGTTTCGTCCGCTGCCGCGTCAACGGTATCGAACCGCAGGGCACCAACGGCGACCTGCGCATCCATTACATCAACGAGAAGGGCCGCCAGGTCGAGGAATACTACGACATGGTCGTTCTCTCGGTGGGCCTGCAGACTCCCAAGCATGTGCTGGAACTGGCTGAGACAACCGGCATCCAGCTGACCGCCGACAAGTTCGCGGCCACCTCCGATTTCGCCCCGGTCCAGACCTCCCAGGCCGGTATCTTCACCTGCGGCGCATTTGCCGGGCCGAAGGATATTCCCCAGTCGGTTGTCGAGGGGTCCGCGGCTGCCGCCGCCGTTGCCGATCTGCTGGCACCTGCCCGTCACGCCCTGACCACCGAGGCCACCTTTCCGGATGAAAAGGACGTCAGCGGCGAGGAGCCGAGGATCGGCGTATTCGTCTGCCATTGCGGTTCGAACATCGCCGGCGTGGTCGATGTGAAGGCGGTGGAGGACTATGCCGCGACCCTGCCGAACGTGGTCTACGTCGAGCGCAATCTTTTTTCCTGCTCACAGGATACGCAGGAGCAGATCACCAAGCGGATTCAGGAGAACAACCTCAACCGCATAGTAGTTGCCGCCTGTACGCCGCGGACCCATGAGCCGCTGTTCCGCGAGACTCTGAAATCTGCCGGTCTCAACGAATACCTGGTGGAGATGGCCAATATCCGCAACCATAATTCCTGGGTTCATACCGTCAACCCCAGCCAGGCCACCGCCAAGGCCAAGGATCTGGTGCGGATGGCTGCCGCCAAGGTCACCTACGGTGCGTCGCTCAAGCCGATTGCCGTGCCCATCACCCAGAAGGCGCTGGTCATCGGTGGCGGTGTCGCCGGTATGACCTCGGCTCTGAACCTCGCGGAACAGGGATTCGAGGTCAATCTTGTCGAGCGGACCGAGACCCTGGGTGGCAATGCGCTGTATCTGAAGCATACCTGGTCCGGGGAGCATATCCCGACCCAGGTCGCCAAACTCGTCGACAAGGTCATCTGGAACGACAAGATCACCGTCCACAAGGGCTTCGAGGTGACTGCCGTCGAAGGGTTTGTCGGCAATTTCAAGTCGACGATCACCTCGAAGAGCGGGGTATCCTCCGTCATCGAGCACGGTGTCGGGGTCATTGCCACCGGTGGCAGCATCTACACCCCGGACGAGTATGGCTATGGCGAAATCAAGCGGGTGGTCACCTCCATAGAGTTCGACAAGCTGCATGAACTGAAGGAAAAACATGTCCGGGCCAGCAAGAATTTTGTTTTCATTCAGTGCGTTGGTTCCCGCGAATCCGAGCACATGTACTGCTCCAAGGTCTGCTGCACCCACTCGGTCCAGTCGGCCATCGATCTGAAGCAGGAAGATCCGTCGCGCAATGTCTACATACTCTATCGCGACATGCGGACTTACGGTCAGCGCGAAAAGCTGTACCGCCAGGCCCGCCAGATGGGGGTGATCTTCATCAACTACGAACTGCATGGCAAACCGCTTGTTACCGACAGCGGCGACCGTGTCAACGTCGAGGTCTGGGATCATGTCCTGCACCGTCCGCTGAAGATCAAGGCCGACATGGTCATTCTCGCCGCCGCCGTCAGGCCGAAGGCGGACGCCAGCGATCTGGCCAAGCTCTACAAGATCCCCGTCGATGGTGACGGTTTCTTCCAGGAGGCGCACGCCAAGCTGAAACCGGTCGATTTCTCGACAGACGGCATGTTCGTCGCCGGTATGGCCCATTACCCGAAACCGATGGAGGAGTCGGTGGCCCAGGCCCTGGCGGCTTCGTCTCGGGCAGCCACCCTGCTTTCCAAGACCCAGGTTTCGCTGGATGCCGTCAAGGCCACCGTCGATCCGGACTACTGCGACGGCTGCGCGCTCTGCGTCGATGTCTGCCCGTACAATGCCATCACCCTGTTGACGACGGAAGGAGTCGACGGTGCCGAAGGCAAGAAGGTCATCAGCGTCAACAAGGCCCAGTGCAAGGGCTGCGGGTTATGTCAGGGAACCTGTCCGAAACGCGGCGTGTATATCTCCGGCTTTACCATGAAACAGATCAGCAGCCAGATTCAGGCGGCCCTCGCGGTCTGATGGTCATGTTGAAAACCGATACAGCAACTTCCACGTGTATAAGGAGTAGATCAAATGAGTTTTGAGCCGAAAATCATTGCATTCTGCTGCAATTGGTGCTCCTACGCCGCTGCTGATCTGGCAGGGACCGCCAGGATGCAGTATCCGCACAACGTGCGGATAATCCGGGTCATGTGTTCGGGGATGGTCCATCCCGAGCATGTCATGGACGCCCTCGGCCAGGGGGCCGACGGTGTCATGGTACTTGGCTGACACCTCGGTGAATGTCATTACCTGGATGGTAATTATAAAGCTATGCGTCGTTCCGATATGATCACCGAGCTGCTGGAAGACTTTGGCTATGACAGTGGTCGCTTTGAGATAACCTGGGTTTCCTCCGCCGAGCCTGATAAATTTGTCAAGGCCGTCACCGACATGACAAACCGGATCAAGCAGCTGGGCCCCATTAACAATCAAGATGCCGCTGTTACAGCATAAAGGAGGTTGATATGGGTGTACCAACTGCATTGGAATGGCTGGGCTCGTGTTCCGGCTGCGAGATTGCGATACTTAATATAGGTGAGGCGCTGGTGCCGATCATCACCGAAGCCCTGGATATCGTCCACGCCCCGGTCCTCATGGACCACAAGTACTTCGGCCAGTGCGGCGAAGGGGTGACCCTCGAAATTCCCGAGGCAACGGTCGGCATTGTTACCGGCGGCGTGTCGAACCATGAGCATCTTGAAGTGCTGGAAGAGATGCGCAAGAAGTGCAAGGTCCTGATCGCCCTTGGAACCTGCGCCACCCACGGCGGCATCCCCGCCCTGATGAACGGCCAGGACCGTCAGTCGAGTTGGGAAGGCGTCTACAAGACCCTGACCACCGACCCGGGTGCGGCAATCCCGACGATAGAGGTCCCGGCGCCGCTCGATCGCGTCTATGCCTGTGACGAGAAGGTCAAGATCGACATGCAGCTTCCCGGGTGTCCGCCCAATCCAGCGCTGATCGCCGAGGTGATAGTCTCCCTGCTGGAAAACCGGCCGCCGGTGCTGCCGGGAAAGAGCGTCTGCGACACCTGCCCGACCAGGCGCGAGGGCAAGGGGGCGGTCGGCAAGGTCAAACGTTTCATCACCAACGCCGAATTCACCCCCGGGGAACCGATCAGCGAGATGCGCTGCCTGCTTGAGCAGGGCTACATGTGCATGGGCCCCGTCACTGCCGCCGGCTGCGCCAAGCTGGGCGCACCGAGCTGCATCAGCGCCCGGGTTCCTTGCCGCGGCTGCTTCGGGCCGGTCCGCAAGGATGGCAACCAGTTGCTTGACATGATGAATGCTCTGGCCAGCAACGGCATCGACTTCAATTCCGTCGTCGACCGCCGCTCCATACTGCGCTTCTCCGGCGCTCATGGAATGCTCAAACCAGTCAAAAAACGGGTAGAAGAGGAGGAAAGCTGATATGGGAACTGTTCTGAACATAGCGCCAGTTTCCCGCATAGAAGGACACGCCAAGATTGCCATACATCTCAACGATGCCGGCAATGTTGAGGATGCATTTCTGCACATTCAGTCCCTGCGCGGGTTTGAAAAATTCATCGAGGGTCGGCCGGCCGAGGAAGTGCCGCGAATCGTCAACCGGATCTGCGGCATCTGCCCGTGGATGCATCACCTGGCATCCAACAAGGCGGTGGACGGCTGCTTCGGCGTAACGCCGACCCCGACCGGGCACAAGCTCCGCGAGATGTGCCAGGTCATGGCCCATATCAACGACAAGATCCTGCATTTCTTTTTCCTGGCGGCCCCGGATTTTGTCCTCGGCCCGGACGCCGACTATGCGGTGCGCAACGTCATCGGCGTGGCCAAGGCCGCGCCTGAACTGGCGACCCAGGTCGTCAAGATGCGGCAGCTTGGCCAGATGATGCTCGACAAGTTCGCCGGCAAGGCCATTCACCCCATCGCCGGCGTGGTCGGCGGTTTCGCCAAGCCGATGACCGAGGCCGAACGGCAGGAACTGCTGGAAGGCACCAGGACCCTGCTCGACTTCTCGTGCTACGCCCTCGATTTCGCCAAGAACAACGTCTTCGCCAAGTATATGGATGCGATCAGCAGCCTGGGCGTTATCAGGACCGGTTTCCTTGGTACCGTCGACCGCGCGGACGGCTCATTCCGGATCTCTGACGGCAAGCAGCGCCTGATGAAGGCCGATGGCAGCTATGTGGACTTCGAGGGTGCCGATTATGCCGACTACCTCGGTGAGCATGTCGAGCCGTGGGCATATTCGAAGATGCCCTATGCCAAGTCGTGGCAGGAAGGGTTCGACCTCAGCGTCGACAACCCGAAGGGCATCTACCGGGCCAACACCCTGGCGCGGATCAATGTCTGCGACAGGATGAGCACCCCGAAGGCGCAGGCAGCCCTCGAGGAGTTCCGCGCCGCCTTCGGCCGTCCCGCCCAGGCTACCCT
>CAYYWK010000031.1:0-12358 GCA_964475345.1 uncultured Desulfobulbus sp. | reverse complement strand
ATGATGCTGTCAATTTCCCTCACCGACTGGTTGAGCTGGCGGATGCTGTCCCGGGAATGGTCGTTGCCGGCCAGGATCGCCTGCACCACGCTGCCCTGATTGCCGATCTGGCCGCTGATCTCCTGCATCATCGAGCGCAGCCGGCCGGTTGACTCCGAGACTCCGGCGGTGTGGTCGGCGGTGTCGCTGGCGTGCAGCGAGACGTTACCGGAGCGATCGCCGGCGGTGTCGGCAAGGTTCTGCAGGACCGTCGACATGCCGACCAGCTCGCGGGCCCGTTCGTCGAGGGTATTGATGACGGCGGCAACGGTGTCGATCAGTTCGTCGACGACGGTCTGCTCATGAATCTTGCGCTGGTTCTCGATCTGCAGTTCGTCCAGGGCTTCGCGGAAGCTGCTGATAGCCCCGGAAAGCACCCCTATCTGATCCCGCCGGCCGCTCCACGGTATTTCCGGCGATTTGCCGGCGCGGATCTCCTCGATGGTGTGGGTCAGCCGGTGCAGAGGCCTCTCGACGATCAGGCGGACCAGAAAGAACAGGACGAGCATGTTGGCGAAAATCGCCGCAACCCCCATGCCGAGGGTAAAGCGCCGCTGCTGCTGGCGGGTGGCAGCCAGCTGCTGTTCCTTGGCGGAGATCTCGTCGACATGGTAGAGGATTTCGTTGCGGGTGGTTTCGGCCTTCAGGCTGACGTCGGCGACCTTGGCGGCTAGGGCGGCAATTTTCTCCCCGATTTCCTGGGCGTTGGCGGTGTCGGCGGAGAGGGAGGCAAGCCTGGCCTTCATCCGGGTGGCGTCCTCGGCGGGCGAGTCGCTCGGGAAGGTGATCCGTTCGACACTGTCGGTGAAGTTGCCTCCGGCATCGAAGATCCCCGCCGAGACGACGACTTCGCTGCCGCCGCTCTGGATCACCAGGTGGTTGGTCAGCAGGTCTCGGCGCTCCTGGCGCGAGTAGAGCCGCTGGTAGTTCTCCCTGCCGCTCAGGGTGGCGGCCCCTGACGACCGGAACTCACTCTTCAGGGCGTCCAGCAGCGCCGATTGCTGGTTCACCTTCAGGAAGGCCGGCAGGCCGAGAAACTCCTGCTGCAGTTCGACGATGGTCCGGCGCAGGTTGGCGCTCAGCTCTTCCCTGATGGCCAGGACTTCGTTGACGGTTTCCTCGACGGTGACGGTGGCCTGCTGGTTGATGTACAGCAGGGTGCCGATGAAGAGGTTGGAAATCAGGGAGACCCCGAAGAGGATCTTGCCGCCCAGGGTGACCCATCTGTTCTTTTTTTTGTCCTGCATGGCCTGCATGTGGTTTTCCGCTCCGTTTCCGGCTGGTGATGGATATTCCGCCCATGATTGTCCAGGGTGGGCGGTGAAATTGATCAGCAGCAGACAGTACAGAGACTATGTTGGGTTTGGGTGAGAAAACGGTTATGAACTGGAAAGAAAATGGTTACCGCCGCAAGGGTGCACGCGACGCTCCGCTGCTTTCCTCCGGCACATCTGCTTGCAGTTTTCCCGTCTACGGGTATAGTTGGCCGGCATATGCGGATTCCGGGCAGTTTTTCATAGATAGATGGTGAACAGATGAGTCGAATCCAGGCTAATCTCCTCCTGACCCTCGCTGCGATGATCTGGGGCAGCGCTTTTGTCGTCCAACAGATCGGCACCGGCAAACTCGGCACGATCTCGTTCACCGGCGCCCGTTTCCTGCTTGGCGCCGGTGTCGTCCTGCCGTTTGCCCTGCGCCAGTACCGGAGGGTGACGCGGGAGGATCGGCCATTTGAGCGCCGCGACTGGCTCGGCCTGCTGGCCACCGGCCTGGTGCTCTGTACGGCAGCCGTGCTGCAGCAGCACGGCATCCTCCGCACGACGGTGGCTAACGCCGGCTTCCTCACCGCCCTCTATGTGCCGCTGGTGCCGATCATCGGCCTGGCGGTGCTCAGGCGGCGGGTCCACTGGTCGGTCTGGCCGGCTTCCGTCGGGTCCCTGGTCGGCACCTACGTCATGAGCGGGGCGGAGGGGCTCGATTTCCGCATCGGCGATCTGTGGGTCATCTCCAGCACCGTTTTCTGGGCGGTGCACGTCATCCTGGTGGGGATCATGGCCTCGCGGACCAGGGCGCCGCTGGTCGTCGCCGTCTGCCAGTTCACCGTCTGCGGGCTGGCCGGGCTTGCGGCCGGCGGCATTGTCGAGGGGCCGCGACTGCAGGATTTTCTCGGCGCCGCCGGCGGCATTCTCTATGTCGGCATTTTTTCGGTGGGCATGGCCTTCACGCTGCAGGTGGTCGGCCAGCGTTTCACCCCGGCCGCCGACGCCGCCATCATCCTCAGCTCGGAGACGGTCTTTGCCGCCATGGCCGGAGTCGTTTTCCTGGGGGAGCACCTGTCCGCCGTCAGGATGACCGGCGCCGGCCTGATCCTGTGCAGCATCCTGGCCGTCGAACTGCTGCCGATGCTCGCAAAACCGCGGCCGCTGAGTTGACCGCGGGAGGGCAAAAGGCCTTGCTTTTTTCCCCTAATCTTTTTATCAGAGAGTACCACTCGCGACCAGTATTCCACACTCGTCCATTCCCAGGAGGGCCCCGGTATGACCATCCATGTTGCTGACCACCCCCTCATCCGGCACAAGCTCGGTCTGATGCGGCAGCACGACATCTCCACCAAGGATTTCCGCGACCTTTCCTCCGAGGTGGCCCGGCTGCTGACCTACGAGGCGACCAAAGACCTGCGGACCCAGAAGAAAACCATCCAGGGCTGGGCCGGCCCGGTGGAGGTCGAGGAAATCAAGGGCAAGAAGATCACCATCGTGCCGATACTCCGCGCCGGGCTTGGAATGATGAACGGGGTCATCGACATGATCCCCTCGGCCAAGGTCAGTGTCGTCGGCTATTACCGTACCGAGGAGACCCTGTTGCCGGTGGAATACTACGTTAAAACCGCCAAGGACATCGAGGAGCGGGTGGCCCTGATCCTTGATCCGATGCTGGCTACCGGCGGTACCCTGCTGGCGACCATTGAGACGCTGAAGAGCCGCGGTTGCCGGAGCATCAAGGGAATTTTCCTGGTGGCCGCCCCGGAAGGACTGAAGCGGATCACCGAGGCCCATCCCGATGTCGATATCTACGTGGCGGCAGTGGACGAGCGGCTCAACGAGGTTGGCTACATCCTGCCGGGCCTGGGTGATGCCGGCGACAAGATATTCGGGACCAAGTAGGGGCAGGTCAGCGAGGGACCGGAGGAACCGTCAAGGCCGCTATATCCTTGACCTCGGTCTTTGTCTGCATGTATAGAGAAGAAAGAATGTGCCCGCGGCACATTTCCGGGAAGTTGAGTGAAATGGGCAGTATTCACGGAAACACACACACAGGAGAAGAAACGATGGGAAAATCGAAAAAGCTGTTGGCCGCTTTCTGCGGTTTTTCGCTGCTGACGCTGGGCGCCCTCGATGTTCAGGCAAAGACCCTGGTCTATTGCTCGGAAGGCAGCCCGGAAGGATTCAACCCGGCGTTCTATACGGCAGGAACCACCTTTGACGCCACCTCGAAGAATATCTTCAGCAAGCTGGTCGAGTTCGAGCGCGGCACGACGAAGATCATCCCCGGCGTGGCCGAGAGCTGGGAAATCTCCGCCGACGGCAAGGAGTACACCTTCCATCTTCGCAACGGCGTGAAATTCCACACCACCAAGACCTTCACCCCGACCCGCGACCTCAATGCCGACGACGTCATCTTCAGCTTCATGCGCCAGATCGACAAGAATCACCCGTTCTACAAGGTCTCCGGCGGCACCTACGAGTATTCCGACGGCATGGAGATGCCCACCCTGGTCAAGGAGATCGTCAAGGTCGACGACAACACGGTGAAATTCGTGCTGACCAGGCCCGAGGCGCCGATGCTCGCCAACCTGGCCATGGACTTCGCCTCGATCCACTCCAAGGAGTATGCCGACAAGATGATGGCCGCCGGCACCCCCGAGGTCATCGACCAGGAACCGGTAGGCACCGGACCCTTCCAGTTCGTTGCCTACCAGAAGGACGCGGTCATCCGCTACAAGGCCAACCCGGACTACTGGATGGGCAAGGCCCCGATCGACGACCTGGTCTTCGCCATCACCCCGGACGCCTCGGTCCGCTACCAGAAGTTGAAGGCCGGCGAGTGCCACGTCATGCCGTACCCGAACCCGGCCGACCTCGCCGCCCTGGCCAAGGAGCCGGACATCAACCTGATGCAGCAGGAGGGCCTCAACGTCGGTTACCTGGCCTACAACACCCTGCTCAAGCCCTATGACAGCCCGAAGGTCCGCAAGGCCCTGAACATGGCAATCAACAAACAGGCGATCATCGACGCGGTTTTCCAGGGCGCCGGCAAGGTCGCCAAGAACCCGCAGCCGCCCACCATCTGGTCTTACAACGATGCCGTGGTCGACGATCCCTACGATCCGGTTGCCGCCAAGAAGATGCTCGAAGAGGAGGGTGTCAAGGGCCTGAAGGCCAAGGTCTGGGCGATGCCGGTGCAGCGCCCCTACAACCCCAACGCCCGCCGCATGGCGGAGCTGATCCAGGCCGACTGGGCCAAGGTCGGGGTCGAGACCGAAATCGTCTCCTTCGAGTGGGCCGAGTACCTGAAACGCTCCAGCGACAAGGCCCGTGACGGCGCGGTCCTGCTCGGCTGGACCGGCGACAACGGCGATCCCGACAACTTCCTGGCCACCCTGCTGGGCTGTGCGGCCGTCGGTGGTAACAACCGCGCCCAGTGGTGCCATCAGCCCTTCGAGGATCTGATCCAGAAGGCCAAGGTCACCTCCGACGTGGCAGAGCGGACCAAGCTCTATGAACAGGCCCAGGTCATCTTCAAGGAGCAGGCGCCATGGGCCACCATCGCCCACTCGCTGGTCTCCGAACCGGTTCGCAAGGAAGTCGTCGATTACAAGATCGACCCCCTTGGCGGCCATATCTTCTATGGAGTCGACCTGAAGTAGCGGTTACCGGAACCGGGCTGCCACAGGCAACCCGGTTCCGTCCTCCCGAGTCCACTGGCATGCCCCGCTCCTCCGGGCATGCCGGAATTCCAGCCTCCACAGTATTTCATGGTCGCCTTCCTCCTCCGGAAAATCCTGGTTCTTGTCCCGACCTTTTTCGGGGTCACGTTGATCGCCTTCGTCTTCATCCGCATGCTGCCCGGCGATCCGGTGATCCTGATGGCCGGCGAAAAAGCCATGAGCCCGGAGCGGCACGCCCGGCTGATGAAGGAATTCGGCTACGACCAGCCGATCCTCGTCCAGTATGGCAGGTACCTGAAAGAGATGGCGGAGGGTGATCTTGGCCAGTCGATCATCACCAAGAAGCCGGTGCTGGACGAGTTCCTGACCCTTTTTCCGGCAACCGTCGAACTGTCGCTGTGCGCGATTCTGATCGCCGTCTTCTTCGGCCTGCCGGCCGGGATGATCGCCGCCACCAGGCGGGGGTCGGTCTTCGACCACACGGTCATGGCCGGGGCTCTGACCGGCTATTCCATGCCGATCTTCTGGTGGGGACTGCTGCTGATCATCTTCTTTTCCGGCATCCTCGGCTGGACCCCGGTGTCCGGCCGGATCTCGCTGATGTACTATTTCGAGCCGGTGACCGGTTTCATGCTGATCGACAGCCTCTTGTCGGATCAGGACGGGGCTTTCGTCTCGGCCCTGTCGCACCTGGTGCTGCCCTCGCTGGTGCTGGCCACCATCCCGCTGGCGGTGATCGCCCGCCAGACCCGTTCGGCGATGCTCGAGGTCCTCGGCGAGGACTACGTCCGCACCGCCCGCGCCAAGGGGCTCGGTCCGGGCCGGGTCATCGGCCTGCACGCCCTGCGCAACGCGATGATCCCAGTCATCACCACCATCGGCCTGCAGGTGGGGGTGCTGTTCGCCGGCGCCATCCTCACCGAGACCATCTTCTCCTGGCCGGGCATCGGCAAGTGGATGGTCGACTCGATCTTCCGCCGCGACTATCCCTCGGTGCAGGGCGGTCTGCTGCTGATCGCCGCCGTCGTCATGCTGGTCAACCTGGTGGTCGACCTGCTCTATGGCCTGATCAACCCGCAAATACGCCATATGGACTAGCCATGAGCGAAACAGCGACCCTGTCCGCCGAGACGGACACCCGCCCCGTAGGCCGCATGGCCCTGCTTGCCGAGTTCTGGGCGTATTTCAGTGAGAACCGGGGTGCCGTCTATGGCCTGTTCTTCTTCATCGCCATCGTCCTGATCGCCGTCTTTGCCGATCTGCTGGCCCCGCACCAGCCCAATGAACAGTTTCGTGAGGCCTTCCTGCAGCCGCCGTTCTGGCAGGAGGGTGGCAGCCTGCGCTTTCCGCTGGGCACCGACGCGGTGGGCCGCGACGTGCTGTCGCGGCTGATCCACGGCGCCCGCTACTCGCTGTTCATCGGCTGCATCGTCGTCTCGGTGTCGCTGATGGTAGGAGTCTTCCTCGGCCTCTGCGCCGGTTTTTTCCGCGGCAAGGTCGACACCGTGATCATGCGGATCATGGACATCGTCCTGGCTTTCCCCAGCCTGCTGCTGGCCCTGGTCCTGGTGGCGGTGCTGGGCCCGAGCCTGATCAACGCGATGATCGCCATCGCCATCGTCCAGCAGCCGCATTACGTGCGGCTGACCAGGGCGGCGGTGATGGGCGAGATGACCAAGGATTACGTGATCGCGGCCAGGGTGGTCGGGGTGAGGGTGCTCAGGCTGATGTTCGTCACCGTCCTGCCCAACTGCATGGGCCCGCTGATCGTCCAGGCGGCGCTGAGTTTTTCCTCGGCGGTCCTCGACGCCGCCGCCCTCGGTTTCCTCGGCATGGGAGCCCAGCCACCGACCCCGGAATGGGGGACGATGCTGGCCGAGGCCCGCGAATTCATCCTCCGCGCCTGGTGGGTGGTGACCTTCCCCGGCTTGGCCATCCTGTCGACGGTGCTGGCCATCAACCTGATGGGCGACGGGCTGAGGGACGCCCTTGACCCCAAACTCAAACGTTCGTGACGGCCGCCATGCCTCTTCTTGAAATCGAGAACCTGACCGTGACCTTCCAGACCGCCGGCGGCCAGTTTACCGCCGTCGACCGGGTGTCGCTGTCGCTTGCCGCCGGCGAGATCGTCTCGATCGTCGGCGAGTCGGGATCGGGCAAGTCGGTGGCGATGCTGGCCCTGATGGGCCTTTTGCCCTGGACCGCGACGGTGACCGCCGACGTCCTGCGCTTCGACGGCAGGGACATGCTGCACCTGACCCGGCGCCAGCTGCGGCAGATTATCGGCTGCGAACTGGCGATGATCTTCCAGGAGCCGATGACCAGCCTCAACCCCTGCTTCACCGTCGGCTTCCAGATTACCGAATCCCTGAAGGCCCACCAGGGCATGAACCGGCGGCAGAGCCGGCTCAGGGCCCTGGAACTGCTCGATCAGGTCGGCATCCCCGAGCCGGAGAAACGCCTGGCGGCCTTTCCGCATCAGCTGTCGGGGGGGATGAACCAGCGGGTGATGATCGCCATGGCGATTGCCTGCAATCCCCGTCTGTTGATCGCCGACGAACCGACCACCGCCCTCGACGTGACCATCCAGGCCCAGATCCTTGATCTGCTGCTGCGCCTGCAGAAGGAAAAGAACATGTCGCTGATCCTGATCACCCACGACATGGGGGTGGTGGCGGAGACCGCGGAACGGGTGGTGGTCCAGTATGCCGGCCAGCAGGTGGAGAGTCAGGACGTTCGGGGCCTGTTCGGCAACCCGCATCATCCCTATACCTCGGCCCTGCTCGATTCGCTGCCCGAGCGCTCCACGGCCAGGTACCTGCCGTCGATCTCGGGTGTGGTCCCAGGCCAGTTCGACAAGCCGCAGGGATGCCTGTTCTCGCCGCGCTGCCGCCACACCACCGACCTGTGCCGGAGCACGCCGCCGCAGCCGGCGGCGGCAGATCTGGGTTTTGCCCTCTGCCATTATCCCTTGCAGAACGGTGCCTGTCTCGGCCATCCGGGGAGTCAGGAGGTGCGTCGATGACGACATCAGTCCCGGTCCTTGAGGCCGTCGATCTTGCCCGCCATTACCAGGTCAGCCGCGGCGCCTTTCGTCAGCCGGTGAGCCTGAAGGCCCTGAACGGCGCCAGTTTTGCGCTGCGGCGAGGGAAGACGCTGGCTGTGGTCGGCGAGTCCGGCTGCGGCAAGTCGACGCTCGCCCGCCTGGTCACCCTGATCGAGCCGCCCACCTCAGGGGAGCTGAAAATCGAAGGACAAACCCTGCAGGCAAGCGACAGCGTCACCCGCCGCAGTTGGCGGAGCAAGGTGCAGATCGTTTTCCAGGACCCCTACGGCTCGCTGAACCCCCGCCAGAAGATCGGCCATGCCCTCGAGGAGCCGCTGCTGGTCAACACCGGCAGGAGCCGTGAAGAGCGACGCCGCGCGGCCCGGGAAATGCTTGCCCTGGTCGGCCTCAGACCGGAGCACTACGACCGCTATCCGCACATGTTCTCAGGCGGGCAGCGTCAGCGCATCGCCGTCGCCCGGGCGCTGATGCTCAATCCCGAGATACTGGTCCTCGACGAACCGGTCTCGGCGCTGGACGTCTCGATCCAGGCCCAGATCCTCAACCTGCTGGTCGACCTGCAGGAGCGCTTCAACCTCGCCTACCTGTTCATCAGCCACGACCTGTCGGTGGTCCACCATATCGCCGACGAGATCATGGTCATGTACCTGGGAGTGCCGGTCGAGTCCGGCAGCCGCGACGCGATCTTCAACGACCCGAAGCACCCGTACACGCAGGCCCTGCTGTCGGCCACCCCGGTCGCCGACCCGTTCCGCGAGAAGAAGCGCATCGTCCTGCGCGGTGAACTGCCGTCGCCGATCAGTCCCCCCTCCGGCTGCACGTTCCACCCGCGCTGCCCGCTGGCGATCGATATCTGCCCGCGGGTTTCACCGGAGCAGCGGCAGGTCGGAGGCAGCATCGTCGCCTGCCATGTCGCCAAGGAGTAAACCGCCGGCGCGGCCGTTTGATCCAGAGATACGCCGGCGTCACTGAAATCCTGAAACTTTTCCCCTGGAGATGCACAGATGTCTTTTCCCATCGATCTGAAACAGTTCACCCCGCAGCGTTTTCCGCTGTCGCAGAGCACCCTCTCCGAGAGCGAGCGCCTGACCCTGCAGAACAATATCAGGGTTGCCCGCGACAGCCTGATCTTCTTCACCGCCTTCGCCAACGTCAAGGGACTGGGCGGCCATACCGGCGGTGCCTTCGATATCGTCCCGGAGCTGCTGATCATCGATGCCTTCATGAAGGGCAACCCGGAAATCCACCCGGTCTATTTCGACGAGGCGGGGCACCGGGTGGCGATCCAGTACCTGATGGCGGTGCTGAACGGCTATCGCGACGAGGAGTCGCTGCTCCATTACCGGGAGTACGGGCACGGCTATTACGGTCACCCGGAGCGCGACGACGCCCGCGGCGTTTTCTTCTCCTCAGGGCGCCTCGGCCACCTGTGGAGCTATGTTAACGGCGTCGCCGAGGCCGATCCGGCGAAGATCCTGGTGCTGTTCGGCAGCGACGGCTCGCAGATGGAAGGCGACGACGCCGAGGCCGCCCGCTACGCCGTGGCCCGCAACCTCAGGGTCAAGCTGTTTATCGACGATAACGACGTCACCATCGCCGGTCACCCGAGCAAGTACATGCGGGGCTACGATGTTGCGAAGACTTTGGCCGGACACGGTCTGGCGGTGGACGAGGGCGATGGCGAGGATCTCGACGCCCTGTTCGGCCGGATCAGCCGGGCGCTTGCTTCCGAAGGACCGGCGGCGGTAATCAACAAGCGGCTGATGGCGGTAGGCGTACCGGGCATCGAAGGGCTGCCGAAGGGGCACGATGTCATTCCGGTCAACCTCGCCGTCGATTACCTGCAGGCCCGCGGCTACGCCGAGGCGGTGGCGCTGCTGCAGAACTACGCGGCGGCGAAGGGCAAGACCGTCTACCTGGGCAGCACCCCGGAGACCGCCAAGAACCGTGACGACTTCGGCAAGATCGTCTGCGAGATCCTGTCGGGGATGGACGATATCGCGAGGAAGGTCATCGTCGTCGATTCCGACCTCGAAGGCTCCTGCGGCCTGCACCATATCCGCAAGAACTACCCCGAGGTCTACGTCCACGCCGGCATCATGGAGCGCAACAACTTCTCGGTGGCCGCCGGTTTCGGATCGGAGCCGGGGCGGCAGGGGATCTTCGGCACCTTCTCGGCCTTCCTCGAGATGGTGGTGTCGGAGATCACCATGTCGCGGCTCAACAACGCCAACGTCCTCGCCCATTTTTCCCACTCGGGGGTCGACGACATGGCCGACAACACCTGCCACTTCGGGATCAATAACTTCTTCGCCGACAACGCCCTGGCAGAAGGCGACCTCACCCGGCTCTACTTCCCGGCCGACGCCCTGCAGCTGAAGACGGTGCTGAAGACGATCTTCAACGATCCCGGCCTGCGCTTCGTCTTCTCGACCCGCTCCGCGACGCCGTTCATCCTCAAGGAAAACGGAGAGAAATTCTACGGTGATGGCTATGTCTTCCATCCCGGCCGGGACGAAATCGTCCGCCAGGGAACCGCGGGCTACGTGGTCAGCTACGGCGAGATGCTCTATCGCTGTCTCGATGCGGTGGAGCAGCTGCGGGCCGAGGGGATCGACGTCGGCCTGATCAGCAAGACCACTCTGAACGTCCGCGACGAGGCGATGCTGGCGACGGTCGGCACCAGCCCGCTTGCACTGATCGTCGAGAGCCAGAACAGCAAGACCGGGCTTGGCATCCGTTACGGCACCTGGCTGCTTGAGATGGGCTACGCCCCGAAATATGCAGCGATGGGCACCAGCCGGATCGGCCACGGCGGCCTCGATGAACAGCTGCCGCATCAGGGCCTGGCGGTGGCGGATATCAAGGCACGGATCAAGGGCCTGGTCGGCCGCTGACCGGCAGGCCGAGCGCAGCGGCCGGCAGCGGGACGACTCGCCGCCAGCCGCACACACCACAACGAGATGCGGCGATGACCTCTTTCAGGGGTATGGCCGCATCGCGGATGCATACCGGAACCACGTCATGCCGCCTGTCGATGCCCTGCTGCTGTTCTTCTCCTCCTCGGTCCTTCTCGCCCTGGCCCCCGGTCCGGACAATCTCTTCGTCATGGTCCAGGCCGTCCAGCGGGGGCGGATGGCCGGGCTGGCGGTGACGCTGGGCCTGTGCACAGGCCTCCTCGTCCACACCACGGCCGTGGCTTTCGGCCTGGCCGCGGTGTTCACCGCCTCGACCCTGGCCTTCAATATGCTCAAATATCTCGGTGCGGCCTACCTGCTGTGGCTGGCCTGGGGGGCCTTCCGGGCCGGCGACGCATCCGGCGGCGATGCCCGGGCCGTTGACCTGCCCTTTGCCAGGCTGTACCGGCGCGGGATCATCATGAACGTCACCAACCCCAAGGTGTCGATCTTCTTCCTGGCCTTCCTGCCCCAGTTCGCCGACCCCGGCCATGGGCCGCTGGCGCCGCAGATCGTCGTCCTCGGCGCGCTGTTCATCGCCGCCACCATCCTGATCTTCGGCGGCATCAGCCTGGCGGCCGGAGCCTGCGGAGACCGCCTGCGCCGTTCCGCCCGGGCGGGGAAGATCCTCAACACGCTGGCAGGCGGCATTTTTGCCGGACTTGCGATCAAGTTGATCCTCACCGAGCGTTAACCGGCACCGACGACGTCTTGTTCCTCGCGGCAGATCGCTGCAGCGGCCGTTTCTCTTTTTTCTTTCGAACCGTGATTGGCCAGATACACCGAGCCGAGAACCACGGCCCCGCCGACTGCCTGCAGCATCGACAGCTGTTCGCCGAGCAGCAGCCAGGCGCCGCAGGCCGTGACCAGCGGTATGGCGTTGATGCAGACTGCCGCCCGGGCCGCCGGGATGCGGCTTAAAGCGTAATTGTAGCAGAGGAATGCGCCGATGGTGGCAAACAGGGTCAGGGCGACGAGGGCGGCGAGAGAATCGGCCGGTATCTCCTGCCAGCGCATGCGGGGCAGGTCATGGAGGAAGAGGGGAAAGAAGATCAGCGCGCCGAAGATGATCTGCATCGCGGTGATCTGCAGCGGCGGTATGGACTGGCCGAGGCGGCGGGTGATGATCATGTAGATCGCAGCGGAAAAGACCGCCCCGAAGATCAGCAAGTCGCCGAACAGCAGCGGCGCGACCGCTAGGCTGTCGAGCAGGTGACGCCCGACCATATCCAGCGGATCGCGCACCGCGGTGAGGTTGTAGGTGCGATTCCACTTGGCCAGCAAGGCCAGGTAGGCGACCAGCCCCGCCCGCTGACCCTCGTCGGCGACGAGCCCAAGGGCCGCCAG
>CAYYWK010000030.1:0-12485 GCA_964475345.1 uncultured Desulfobulbus sp. | reverse complement strand
CGCAAACGCCCCTGCCTCAACCATCAAATGGGCCGCTGCCTTGCCCCGTGCGCCGGACGAGCGGATCGTGCAACCTACGACGAGCACGTGCGGCGGATCATCATGGTGCTGGAGGGTCGCAACCAGGAATTGATCAACTCGTTGACGACACAGATGCGCGAAGCCGCTGCCAGCATGGAGTTCGAACGAGCAGCCGCCCTCCGCGACCAGATCCGCGCCTTGTCCCGGACCCTTGAAAAACAGGTGATCGCCAGCGATCAGGTCCGTGACCGCGACGTCTTCGGTTTCTCCCGGCAGGATGCTGCAGTGGCAGTGACCGTGCTGTTTGTTCGCGGCGGAACCATCAGTGGCAGCCGCAGCTTCTTCCTGGCTGACCCTTACGGTGAGGATCATGCCATCCTCGCCCAGGTTCTGAACCAGTTCTATGATCAAGAAAGCACCGTCCCCCCCGAGATCCTGCTGTCATTTCTTCCAGAGGACCACGAGCTGCTGGCGGAACGCCTCAGCGACCTCGCCAGCCGGGCGGTGACGCTGTCGGCACCGAGTCGCGGCGAGCGGATGCGCCTGATCGAGATGGCCGAAACCAATGCCTGGCAGACCTTTTCCGATCGTGAGAAGAAGGAGCAGTCGTGGCAGAGCCTGGCATCCGCGATGCAGAAGCGGCTCCACCTGCAACGGTCACCCGACAGGATCGAATGCCTGGACATCTCCAACATCAGCGGCCGGCAGGCGGTTGGATCCCTGGTCGTTTTCACCTGCGGCGAGCCGGATACCACCCATTTCCGGCACTACCGGATCAAAACGGTGGATGGCCCCGACGATTACGCGATGATGGCAGAAGTCCTGGAGAGACGGTTGAGCAAGGCGGTGGCCGAAAACACCCTTCCCGATCTCTTCGTCGTCGACGGTGGCCGGGGTCAGCTATCAATGGCGATGCGGGTGGCCGACCAGCTCGGCATCCGCGACAGCCTCGACTGGATCGGTATCGCCAAGGAACGGGAGGATGAAGGGGAAAAGCTCTTCAAACCCGGGCGGAAAAACCCAGTTGTCCTCCCCTTCCACAACCCGGTTCTGCTCTACCTGATGCGGATAAGGGACGAGGCGCACCGTTGCGGCGTGACCTTCCACCGTCGCCTGCGCAGCAAAGCGGCCCTGACATCCCGGCTCGACCGGATCCCCGGCATCGGCAATGATAGAAAGAGGCGTCTTCTCAAGGGACTGGGCAGCCTGAAACGGGTCGAAGAGGCATCCGTGGCCGAACTCTGCACGGTCAAGGGCATCGGACCGGAACTGGCAAGGGAGATCCACTCCTTCTTCCACGCCGACGAAGGCGCTCAGTGAGAATATGATGGCCAGACGATGAGAACCACCGACAACAAACACTTCTCTTCCAGCCTGACCGGCCTGCAGCAGCCATCAGCCGCCACCGGCGGCCCTCTGCAACGGTATCGAGCCATGGCAGTGGGTCGTCAAGGCTATGCCACCCTGCTGCTCTACGAACTGGTTGTCACCTGCATCCTGCCGCTGCCTGGAAGGACAGGTCGATGGGCGAGACGCCTGATCCTGCCCTGGCTCTGCCGGTCCTTCGGCAAAGAGGTCAGCATCGGCCGCGACTGCACGGTCAGAAACCCTGGCGTCATCGAGATCGGTGACCGGGCCGAGATCGGCGACCAGGTCTGCATCGATGCCAAGCCCGAGGTCGATGGCCTGCGGATCGGTGCGGACGTGCGTATCGGCGACGGCACGATCTGCAACTGCGCAGGCGCCGCCCTCGATATCGGCGGGGGAACCGAAATCGGCGCCGCCTGCCGGGTCGGCTCCAAACTCGGCCTCACTGTCGGCAGAAACTGCCGTATCGGCCAGGCGGTCTGCATTTCGGGGGCGGCCCACGCCTACGACCGCCGCGACCTCCCCATCGTCCTCCAGCCAGTCACCTGCAAGGGTCCGACCCTGATCGGCGATGAGGTCTTCATCGGCGATCGAACCACCATCCTCGACGGCGTGCGGATCGGCAGCAGGGTCAGGATCGCCGCGGACTCCCTGGTTATCAGCGACATCCCTGCCGGACTATCGGTCTCCGGGGTCCCGGTGCGCATCCCAGAGGGAGGGCGCTGAGATGATGCCGCAGAGCATCTACCGCCTACTGCGCTGGTGTCCGGGAATCATCGGCCTGCTGCTCCGCCAGAAGCTCTACCGCTTTCTTCTCGGCAGCTGCGGCCGCGGCGTGCTGATCGGCCGCTTTGTCGATTTCGTCAATCCTGGCGGCATCGCCATCGCCGACAATGTCATCCTGAACGAAGGCAGCCGCCTCGATGCCGGCCCGCAAAGCAGCCACGGGATCAGGATCTCCCTCGGTAAAGAGGTCTTCATCGGGGCATTCACCGAGCTGAGGGCAATACCCGGACGGATCAGCATAGGCGAAGGCGGCAATATCGGCAGCCGTTGCAGGATCACGGCAGCCGCAGACATTCAGCTCGCTGATCATGTACTGCTCGCCGGTTACTGCGTGGTAGGAGGAACACATTCCGAACCTGCCGATATCAATGAAAACCCTCCTGCAGCAACACAACCTACCCGTACCTGCATCGGCCGCGGCAGCTGGCTTGGACTCCGGTGTGAGGTCCGCTCCGGGTCCAACATCGGGGAAGGGACCATTGTCGGGGCGCATGCCGTTGTTGACGGCTCGCTGCCGGAATTTGCCATCGCCGTCGGCCAGCCCGCCGAGGTCAAACGCCTTCGGCCTTAGTCCGGAGCCAGCATGAAAGCCGCGCACCTGATCAGCCTGCCACTCTGCGCCCTGGCCTTCGTGCTATTTCTCTACTGGCTGGCCATCCGGAATTCCCCGACCGATCAGTCACACACGACGCCGATACGCATCTCTCAACTGGAAATACTCGCCACCGGCGGTGCCGGCGATCTCGAGGCCATTCTCGATCGCCAGCCGGAAACGGGATCTGCATCCGGGGAGAAACAGAAAGTTGGCGTGAGCACGGCGCCAGCACTCGAAGGTCCCGGTCATCGCCAAACCAAGGATGGCAGCCCCGGGCAGATCAGGGCCTCGATGTACAACGCCAGGCCGTTCACGACCGAGCAGAATCTGTTCCTGCCGTCCGACCGGATCTACCTGGTGATGGATCTCTATGATCTCGCGGCCGGTCGACATCAGCTTTCGGCGTCCTGGATCAATCCGGAGGGCAAGACCATCACCACCTCCGAACACACGATCAACCTCAGCGCCCCGGCACCCCGGCACCGCTCCTATTTCTGGCTGGAGTTGATGAAGAATGGTCCGTTCACCGAGTTGTTCTCCGGCAGGGAATATAAGCCGGGCGTCTATGGCCGCTGGAAAGTCGATATCCACCTCAATGGACAACCGGCAGGAATGCACAATTTCACCATTCAGGACGGATAATTACCTGTTGGCACCATCAACCTGCCATTATTCCAAAGGTGAATTTCAATACGTTTTTACAATAACATACGAAGAATACATGAACCTTTTGGATAATTAGATGGTTCAACAGATTAAAAACATGAAAAAAAAATTGCACGCATGAGATGTATGTGGTATCTCACTCACATATCTTCGCAGTTGATGCCGTCATCCGAACCCCCCAACCCATCGCCGAGGCCGCCGATGAAGACACCCCTGAAGATCCTGCTGGTTCTTGTAACCTCCCTCCTCCTCTCAAGCTGCGGCGAGTGGGACGATCTCGTCGATTCCGTCACCGGTTCCGACGATGACGACGCCCCCGCCGTCCAGGCCGAAGCGCCGCGCAAGCCGGTCGCCAAGCCGGCTACCAAGACGGACACCAAGACGGACACCGCTACCGATTCGAAAGATAGCGATGACGATTCATCGGAAGAATATTCCCGGAAGGCGACCTACACCAGTTACGGCGTGCGCAACGGTGGCCGCCAGGCCTGGCGGATTCCCAAGAAGGGGCCGGAGTTCGGCAAAAAGATCAAGGTGGTGTTCTCCGACGGGTTCACGACGGTTGTCAACAACACCTCGAAAAATTTCCGACTGAGCAGCGGCGAGGGGCGGGGATTCGTCTTCAAACCAGGGATCGGTCCCAACGGCGAGGGTGACGACGACACCGGCACCGCCCACGGCGGCGTCTACCTGCACGCCCCGTACGGCAACCGGAGCACACGGGTCACCTTTCACTATTGAGCGTTGGCTGGTTTTCTCCGGCCTGATTGAACAACCATTTTTTCAAGGAGTCTGCCCATGAAGAAGCTTTGCTGCCTGTTCCTCATCCTCATCCTATCCCTCATGCTCAACGGTTGCAGCGATGACGACGACAGTACGACTGTAAGCGGCGCCGGAGAAGAATCGACAACCACGGTTGTCAATGCCGCAGAGTACAGCAGGAAAGCGACCTACACCAGCTATGGCACCCGCAACGGCGGACGCCAGGCATGGCGGGTTCCCAAGAACGGGCCATCCTTTGGCAAAAAGATTAAGGTGGTGTTCTCCAACGGACACACTGTCTTTGTACCCAACACCTCGAAAAATTACCGTGAAAGCGACGGATTCGTGTTCAAACCCGGCATCGGCAAGATGTGCCACAGTTCCTCATGCACCGGCACCGCCCACAAGGGAGTTTACCTGCATGCTCCATACGGCAACAGGAGCAGGCAGGCCACCATTTACTACTGATAGGAGGCCGGAAGTCTCCGGCCTGTTGAACAACCTTTATTTTTTTGGAGTTTGCCCATGAAGAAGCTTTGCTGCCTGTTCCTCATCCTCATCCTTTCCCTCTTTCTCAACGGTTGCAGCGATGACGACGACAGTACGACCGTAAGTGGGGCCGGCGACGAAAAGACCGTCGCCGCGGATGCCAACGCAACGACCACCGAATACACGAACAAGGCCACCTATAAAAGCTACGGCACCCGCAACGGCGGCCGCCAGGCCTGGAGGATCCCCCGAAAGGGCCCATCCTTCGGCAAGGAAATCAAGGTGGTCTTCTCCAACGGGCACACCGTGTACGTGAAGAACACCTCGAAGAACTACCGCGAGAGCGACGGCTTCGTCTTCAAGCCGGGCCTCGGTCCCAACGGTGAAGGCTCCAGCAACACCGGCACCGCCCATGGCGGCGTCTATCTGCATGCGCCGTACGGCAACCGCAGCAAGTTGGTGACGTTCTATTTCAACAAGTAGGCAGCTGCAAAACTCCCCGGTGTGCGCAGATCGATCTGAGAAAGAGGAAGGCCGGCAACGGTCTTCCTCTTTTTTTTACCCTTTGCTCACATTCTTGGCAGCAGTGTCCGTATCGCGGAAATGGCGGAATGCAGGGCGACAACGGCGGTATCGACCTTGAGTATCCGTTCGCCGAAAGAACATGTGCAAAACCCCAGGTTGTTGAACTTCTCCACCTCGTAATCGACCCACCCCCCTTCCGGTCCCACCGCCAGCAGCACCCGCCCGGCGCCCGCAGCCAGGCAGTCGGCGACCCCCTTGCCGCCGTAGGGATGCGCAAGCAGCCTGAACCTGTAGGAATCGATCATCTCGGGCAGGATATCCTCGACAAAGGGCTTGAACCTCCTGAACACCTGTACATCCGGCATTCTGGTGTCGACTGCCTGTTCGAGCCCCTGCCGCAGCAGATCGTCGCAAGCCTCGCCGTCGAACAGTCCCGAGTCCCAGAAACTCTTCTCCACCCTGTTGGCGTGGATGATGAACAGGCTGCCGACACCAATCGCTGCGGCCTGGCTGAGAATCCGGCGCAGCATGATCGGCCGTGGCAGGGCCAGAATGATGTCGATTTCAGGGGGTGATGCCGGTTCTTGATCAAGGTTCAGCTGCAGGCGCACCTCTCCGCCAGCGCATCTGCCGATCGCCGTGACGATTCCTTCTCCTCTTGCGCCATTGATCACGCCGACCCGGATGCGGTCGCCGATTTCAGCCCGCAGCACCTTGCGGATATGGGCGGCGCGATGGTCGCTGAGGGTCACCTCGCCATCTGCGATCTCTATTGCCCTGATCAGGAGAATATTCATCTGTCTGCTCCGCGATAGTGTTATAACCTGGCAGGTTTTCCATCCCCTGACAGTTCTTTGCAAGCGTATCCGTATATGGTAGATTCCTGCAATTTCACCGGGATTTCATCGATGACCGCACTCTACAACCTTTGCCAGCTCATGTTGCTGGCTCTTTGCTGGCCGCTGCTGCTCATCCTGGCGCTGCTCAAGGAGAAATACCGCGTCACCCTGCCGGCCCGGCTGGGGATAGGCCTCGACGACCTCCTGCCGGCAGGGACAACCGCCGGCAGAACCGTCTGGGTTCACGCACTGTCGGTGGGGGAAGTTTCGTCGGCCCGCCCCCTCGTCATTGGTCTGCGCCGGATATTTCCCGACTGCCGGATCATCTTCTCGGCAACCACCGCAACCGGCATGAAGACAGCACGAAACCTTCTCTCAGAACATGTCGATGCCATCCTCCCGTTCCCCTTCGATCTCCGCCCAGTGATCTCGCGCTACCTCAAAAAGCTTCAACCCGACCTGTTCATCCTGGTGGAGACCGATTTCTGGCCGAACCTGCTGACCATGCTCAAGGGTGCCGGTATTCCGAGCATCCTGGTGAACGGGCGGATATCGTCACGTTCCTTCTCCCGATACCGCAGAGCCCGCCCTTTTGTCCAGTACCTCTTCCGCTCATTTACCCATCTCTGCATGCAGACCGAGGTCGACAGGAACAACATGGAGCGGCTCGGCGTTGATCCAGCCAGTCTGCACTGCCTCGGCAACCTCAAATTCGACGCCCAGCCGGCAGCTGCCGGTAATTGCACCTGCAGCCCTGCGAACCCTGTTCCCCCAGAAAGCGTGGTGTTCATTGCCGGGTCGACCCACGAGGGAGAAGAGGATAGCATCTTTTCTATCTACGCAGAATTGAAAAAACGGCATCCGAACCTTTTCCTGATCGTCGCCCCACGCAACCCGCAACGCAGCAAGGATCTCGCAGACTCGGCCAGTCGGCATCATCTGGTGCCTGCCCTGCGTTCGGCGAGTCAGCCGCAGACGGCCGACTGCCTGCTCGTCGACACCCTCGGGGAACTGCCCTGGCTGTATGGCCTTGCTGATATCGCCTTCGTCGGCGGCAGCATGGTCGAAAAAGGCGGGCACAACCCCATTGAACCGGCAAGTCAGGGAATTCCCGTGCTCTTTGGCAAGCACATGGAAGATTTTTCCGAAATCAGCAGGGACCTTATTCGGGCAGGTGGCGCGCTGGCAGTTTCCGACAGGTCGGACCTGGCGGCAACCCTTGAATCCCTGGTCGTTTCCGAGGAACGTCGGCATGACATCGGCCGGCATGCCCGTGCATTTGTCGACCGCCAACGGGGAGTCGTCGACCGTCATCTCCAAATCCTCCGCCAATATCTGTGAGCAGGCTCATCTGCTTCCTGTCCACGCATCTGCTCACCGCCCTGGTCGTCAGTTTCATCGGCGGCATCATTCTTTCCAGCCTCATCCAGATCTCTGCCCTCCTCCTCGCACTGTTGGCCGCCTGCACGCTCGGCAGCAGTACCCTTCTCTATCGGCTGCACAAGCAGGAGGCACCACTGCTGCTCCTGCCAGCGGCGTTTTTTTTCATCGGGGCTTTCCACTCAGGCATCGCCGGAAACCCCGCAAGCTCTCCCGCCGACAGTATTTCCCACCTGATCACTGAGAAACGCGAGGCCGTGATTATCGGCACCCTGACCTCGATGGCCACACACGACGGCGAGATAGGACAGGCACTGCTTTCCCTCCAGTCACTGCGATTTGCGGACAGCACAAGATTTTTCAGTGCCGGCGGGCCGCTCCTGGTCAGTTCACGTGATCCCTGGCCCGAATACATGCAGCCTGGCACTGTCCTCGCGATGCGATTGACCCTGCAGCGCCCCTCAGGGTTCAACACGCCAGGCGTCTTCAACTATCGCCTCCATCTCGCTCGGCAGGGAATTCTGGTTACCGGTTCTGTCGCTTCTGCAGTCCACATCCATCGAATCAACCAGGCCGAATCACTGCCGCAGAGATTCCGTTTTTTCCCCGAACGCTGGCGCCACCAGATCGGCATTGCCATCGACCGGGCTGTGGCTCCGCCACTCAATGGAATCTACCGTGCCCTGGTGCTCGGAGACCAGCACCAGGTAGAAGATGCCACCAGAGCACTTTTCCGCGACAGCGGCGTCATGCATATCCTCTCTGTTTCCGGAAGCCATTTCGCTATTATTTCCGGCCTCCTGTTCGGTGGCGGCTACTGGCTGCTGCGACGCTCAACCTGGCTGATCCTCCACACCAACACCAGAAAACTTGCGCTACTGACCTGCCTGCCGCCTCTTGTCCTCTATTCCCTGCTTGCAGGCATGAACACTCCCGTCCTCCGCACTCTGGTGATGTGCTGCATAGCCGTCGTGGCGCTGTGCATCAACCGCCGTAAATCCGCATCCACCCTCATTGCCACAGCGGCCTTTCTGATCCTGCTGATCAACCCCCATACCCTTTTCACCGCCTCGTTCCAGCTTTCCTTCACAGCAGTTGCCGCCATCGCGTTTTCAGCCAGGACCTGGCCCGCAGGAAAAGGCAATTCCAGCATGCTGGAGCGGACCTGGCGCTATCAGGCCCGCCGCTGGCTGGCCACCGCAGCCATCGCCTCGCTGGCGGCAACCCTCGGGACAGTACCGATATTGCTGCACCATTTCAATAATGTCTCATTGATCGCACCGCTCTCCAATCTGTTCATCGAGCCACTGATCTGTCTCTACAGCCTCCCGCTGGCCCTGCTCGCCTGCCTTGCCCTGCCTTTTTCTCCTGACCTTGCCACGACGCTGCTGCATATCAGCACTCCCGGGCTTACTCTCTCGATGGTGCTGATGAAATTCTTTTCCAGTTTGCCGTTCTCCAGTCTCTGGCTGGCCTCGCCACCTCTCTGGCTGACCCTGCTCTACTACACAACCCTACTGTTGATGGTCAGATGGTGGAAATATCGCGCGAAGTATGCCCTGACGGCGGCAGCGACTTTTTCCACCGTAATCGCCCTCTTCATTGTGCCTCCTTATGAATTGACCTCGAGACTGAAAAAGGATCTGACCGTCACCTTTCTCGACGTCGGCCAGGGAAGCGCGACCCTGCTGGAGTATCCGGGCGGGGTTCGCGTGCTTGTGGATGGCGGAGGTTCATCTCGCTCTTCCAGGACCGTCGGTGCAAACGTTATCGCCCCTTTCCTCTGGCACAGGGGGATCAGCAGAGTGCATCACCTGGTTGTCACCCATCCCGACGCCGATCACTTCAACGGGCTGCCGTTCGTCCTGGATCATTTCTCACCCCAGTCTCTGTGGGTGAACCAGTTTGATGGGGATCCACAGTTCGCACGGTTCATCGAACAGGCAAGGCAGAGAGGGCTGCGGATCAGCATCCCAGGAGACGATATGCGCCTGGATTCAGTCGGAGGAGGACTGCGGTGTGTCTGCAATCTGGCAGCAGGCCAGAAAAGCAGCGGGTCGGACAGTGACGGCCGAAATGCATACGGCCTGATCCTGCGGGCCGTGTTCGGGGAATTCTCTGTGCTGCTGCCTGGCGATATCGGCAAGCACAGCGAACGGTTGCTCGTCAGAGACAACCGGGATATAGCATCGACTGTTTTACTGGCAGCCCATCATGGCTCAAAAAGCTCGAATTCGACGGTCTTTTTTGACAGGGTCGCACCAGCCTTTCTGGTGGTGTCCGCCGCCAAAACGGCCAACGGCAGTTTCCCCCACCCGGGTCTTCAGGACCAGTGCGATACGGCGGGAATCCGGATGATGACAACCGCCAAGGACGGCACAGTCGTCATGACGACGGATGGAAGGCAGTTGGCGGTTTCAGCCTACCGGGATACGGGCATGCTCTCCCCGCCGGCAGCGTATGGTGCGACAATCCGCGTGCCGCTGCCTTCGGCAGAGGGTGACGTGTTCTGAGCAGGCTTCCCGACGCTTACACCTCGGTGAAGTCAGAAGGAGGATTGCGAAGGTATTTCAGGAATTTGGATTTTTCAACGGCATTGGAATAGGCAGCATCCGGGCTGATCATCTTCTTTTCCAGGTATTCCATGATAGCGTCGTCGAGGGTCTGCATTCCGAATTTCTTGCCTGTCTGCATGGCCGACAGGATCTGGTAGGTCTTGGCCTCGCGGATCAGGTTGCGCACCGCGGGAGTGGCAATCAGGATCTCCAGCGCAGCACATCGCCCCTTGACGTCAACCCGCTTGAACAACGTCTGCGAGACGACCGCCTTCAGCGCATCCGCCAGCGTTGACCGTACCTGGCCCTGCTGAGTTGCCGGAAAAATCTCGATGACACGGTCAACGGTCTTCATCGCGTTGATCGTGTGCAGGGTGCCGAAAACCAGATGCCCGGTCATCGCGGCCTCCATGGCCAGCGAGATGGTCTCAAGGTCGCGCATTTCACCGACCATGATGATATCCGGGTCCTCGCGCAGAGCCCCTCGCAGGGCAGCGGAGAATGACTTGGTGTGCGTTCCCACTTCCCGGTGGTTGATGATGCATTTCTGGCTCTTGTGAACAAACTCGATAGGGTCTTCGATGGTCAGAATATGGTCCTTCCTCGTCTTGTTGGCCTCATCGACGATCTCCGCCAGGGTGGTCGACTTACCGGAACCTGTCGGGCCTGTCACCAGCACCAGCCCTTTGGGCAGATGGGCCAGACGGGCAATGACTTTCGGCAGTCCCAGCTGATCGCAGGTCATGATCTCGCTGGGAATTTCACGGAAGACGGCGCCCACGCCATATTTCTGTTGAAAGAAGTTGCAGCGGTAGCGGGCCAGACCTGGAATTTCATACCCGAAATCGACGTCTCCGGTCTCCTCGTACAGTTTGATTTTCTCTTCCGGACAGATTTCATAGAGCATGGCCCGCAGTTCGTCGTTGCTCATCTTCTTGAACTTGACGCGCTCCATGTCGCCCCTGATGCGCAGCAACGGCTGCTGCTCGGCTACCATGTGCAGGTCGGAAGCACCTTCGTCATTCATCAGCTTGAAAAATGCGTCTATCTGTGCCATACGAGTATTCTCCTCATGTTCATAGCTGCCGCTTCACCCCGGTCGTGAAGTGAAATGAGCTTCCCCATGCCTTCTTTGCATCTAAACGACAACGGTCTTCCTGATGAAATCAACCACCTCGTCAGCGTCGTCAAGAACCTTGAACAACAGCACATCCTCTTTGTTGATGTTTCCTTCAGCGAGCAGTGTATCCCGTATCCAGTCAACAAGTCCAGCCCAGAAATGACTGCCGACCAGGACTATCGGAAAGGGCTTGATCCTCTGGGTCTGGATCAGTGTCATCGACTCGAAGAGTTCGTCGAGGGAGCCGAATCCCCCTGGCATGCAGATGAACCCCATCGAATACTTCATGAACATCACTTTTCTGACGAAAAAGTATTTAAAATGCAAGGGAAAATTTGAATACGGGTTGGGTGTCTGCTCATGCGGCAGACTGATGTTGAGGCCGATCGAAATCCCTCCCGCCTCCGCTGCCCCCTTGTTGGCGGCCTCCATCAGGCCGGGTCCGCCCCCGGTGATGATCGCATACCCCGCGTCAGCGAGACCTGCGGCTATTTTTTCAGTCAGGGCGTAGTAGGCATGATCTCTTGGTGTCCTCGCCGAACCATAGATGGTCACCGCCGGCAGATCGACCGCCGACATGGCGTCGAATCCGTCGACAAACTCGGACATGATCCGGAACATCCGCCAGGAATCGCCGATGACGGTGTTGTCGAGGACATACTTCGGCTCTCTTTTCACTCTTCTGCGTTCACGAAATTCCATGGTATTCCTCTAGGTCCTTACTGGCCGTTCTTTTCCGGAACATGATGACCGGATGTTGCTCGCTTTCAGCGGGAAATCTTCGCCAGCCAACGCTCTGCCTGCTTTCTTCTGCCGAGCCTCTGCCATACCTCTGCCAGGCAGGACCGGACTTCCCTCTCGATCCTCTTTTCTCCGAGGCATTTCACGAGATTATTCCTGGCTTCCGTGAACAGGTTGCAGCCCATCTGAACCTTTGCCAGTCGAAACCTCACGGCAGGGTTCATCTCACTCAATTCAACGCCTTTCTCGCAGAGGGCCAGCGCAATTTCGGCACCTTCGCCGTCCTCGAGATACACGAGCCCAAGCAGGCTCATTGCCTCGGGATCCAGTTCGTTAAAGCGCAGGGCCTTCTGGAGCCAGATCTTGGCTTCGGACAAGCGACTGAGACCGTGGCAGGCCTCTCCCAGATAACGGAGCGCCATCCCGGCCTGCGGGGATCCTGCGCAGGCGTCATGCCATTCGCTCAGCAGCGCGTGCGCCTTGGCAAACTCGATTCCCTGTTGGGCCTGGGCCTGTTGCCGGTCATGCGCACCCTGCTCGGGCGGTGGCAGGGCGACCGGGTGTCGCTGGGGCCCCTGCGTACACTCTGGGAGACCCTGGACCGGCACCGGCTGCCGCCCCATGCGGTCGTCTGGGGG
>CAYYWK010000029.1:0-12765 GCA_964475345.1 uncultured Desulfobulbus sp. | reverse complement strand
ACACTCTTTCCCGCCAACGCCATCCGGTACTGCCTGAAGCAGGCGCTCGAACTTGGTCAGCGGCTTGTCGTAGAAGACTACATCACTGACCTGCGCCAGCGTGATATCGGCCTGCTTCAGGCAGTACCGGATGGCGTTGGCGGGAAAGCCCGGATCGTGTTTCTTGCGGGTGAAGCGCTCTTCCTGGGCTGCGGCGACTATTTTGCCGTCGCTGAGCAGGACCGCCGCGCTGTCGTGGTAATAGGCCGAGATGCCGAGGATATGGGTCATTGTCGTGTCTTTCTCTCGTGCTGTGCGATGTCTGACGTGATAAGGGCCGCGATTTCGTCGATGACGTAGTCGTAGCCTGTGGCGTTCAGGTGGCAGCAGGCATCGCGGTAGAGGATTTCGCTGTTGTCCTTGAAGATCATGGTCAGGTCGTGGAAGGGGATCCCCGATTCCGCGAGTTGCCGACCCTGGGCTATCAGCTGGGGATATCCTTTCCGGGCCGCTGCCGCGTAAGGGTGGGTTTTGCCCGAACCCTCCATCAGGGCGATCGCCCGTTCCTTTTTGTCCATCGGCTTCGAATCGGCGACATACTGGTTGGGCTGCAGGAAATGGTAATAAGGAATATGGTGTCCTTGCGCCACGGTGTGCAGCATGTGCGAAGACTGCCGCCAGAATTCGGCCAGACGGGTTAGCACCAGCTGCTCGTCCTGCCGCGGAAAAGCGGTGCCGGCGGCGATCATCCGGGATTTTTTCAGCGGGTTGCTCCTGGCGGTTTCCAGGTATTCGCTTTCAGCCCCGGCAATCCGCTTCTGCAGCGAGGTGTCCTGCAGCTTCCAGATCAATCCCCGCAGGGCGCTGCGGCGGGTGATGTCCCGGTTGGCCTTCTCCGCCAGTCTGGCCCTTTCCATTGCCAGATAGGCCTTGGTGCCCTGGATCATCCTGGTCCGGTAATTTTCGGTGCCGCTTTTCACCCGGGTATGCCAGACCCTGGGAAAGAACGGGTTGGTGTTGAACGGCAGGTTTTCCGTAAGCGGCAGCACCATCTCGTTGAAGCCGTCGATGTTGATGATCATGTCGAAGTGCGCGCCCATCGCCAGGTAGTACTGCAGGGTGAAGAGCTGCTGGGGTTGCTTGTATCCTCCCAGTGCCAGGGTGTAGATGAGGATTTCCTTGCCCTGCAGACCCGGGATGGTGGCGAGAGCCCGCTCGAGCCGACCCTGCGTGGAGTTGTTGGCAACCCCGTAGGCGAAGGAACCGCCGGTGATGGCGACGATCGCCCGATCCGGGGCCGCCTCCGGGAAGTCGCTGCCCTTGAGCAGCGGCTGGTAACCGCGCATCCGGTCGTCGCAGAAACCGATGTCGGGGCAGGTTTCGTCGTGGAAGTCGACGACGAAACCCGTATACGGGTGAAGGATTTCGGTCCGACGCTTGCTGTCATCGCTTTTGTTGTCGTCGATGTCGGCTGCGGCCCTTTCGGCGGCGACACTGGCGGCGATGATCTCGCCGCGTTCCTTCTTGGCCTGCTCGTAGGAATGCCATTCGCCCTGGGTGAAACGGTAGCCGACCTGGCCGATGCCGAATTCCAGCAGGAGGAAGAGGAAGAGGCCGTAGCCGACGGCCGTCATCACGTTTTTCATCACGATCGTGTATCCTTGCATAATTGCATATTCTGCTTCCAGGTGGGAAGGTGGTCTCCTGATTCCGCCACCAGGCCAGTGAATCGGTACAGCACCTCAACCGGCACCCTCATGCCGGATCGCGCAGTTGAACGTTTGAAGGGGAAGAGGAGGGCCAGTACCAGGAATATCCGCTGAAATGAAGCTGCTGCAGCGGATTGCGGCACCAGATCCACTGCAACCGACACACTGTCCGGAAAAAACGCGGGAACAATACCATATCCCGTCCGCTCCGTCCAGCACGACGCGCAGGCAGGGCGGGGCCGCCTCAACATCCGCCTCCGGTGGCGGGCGTGGCGTGTCGCGGTCTAACCGTTTTCTGTCGGAACGCTAATCCTGGCCTGACATTTTCCGATCACTGTAGAAGTCGTGCTGAAGCAGGGGCGATCCCGGCCGCATCAGGGGGGCATGGCCCTCCGGTCCCCTGCTCCGGGAATGTGGCTCTTGCCGGCTGCTGGCCGAGCCGTTTTCCTCCGTTGTCTCCGGACGGGAATATCTCCTGCCGCATCACCTCAACACGTGAGCTCCATGCCGAAAAAGAGCAAGATCTTCGTCCTCGACACCAATGTGATCCTCCATGATTCCTCCTGCATCGATCATTTCGACGAACACGACATCGTCATTCCCATCCCGGTGCTCGAGGAACTCGACCAGTTCAAGAAAGGCGACCAGATAATCAACTATCACGCCCGGCGGTTCGTCAGGGAACTCGACAATCTCTGCGTCGGTCTCCTGCCGGAAGGAAGGATGCCGCTCGGCAAGGGCAAGGGGACGTTGGCCATCCATCTGGATCAGGACATGCATCCTGATCTGCGGCTGGTCTTCCCCACTGCCGACAAAAGCGACCACCGGATACTCAACATCGCCTACCACGCCCTGCTGAAACACAGCAGGCATGCCGTCATCCTGGTCAGCAAGGATGTCAACCTGCGGATGAAGGCCCGTGCCGTCGGCCTGCCGGCCGAGGACTACACCACCGACCACATCCGCGACCCGGCGCACCTCTATTCGGGCTGCCATTACGCCGACGACCTGCCCGCGGACCTGATCAGCAGGCTCTACGATCAGGACGGGGAGCTGTCGAGCGCTGACTATCCCCCGGCCGCTGCGCTTCACCCCAATGAATTCTTGGTTCTCCGCAATGGCAAGAAATCCGCGCTGGCCACCCGCGTGGCATTGGAAAACGGCGCCCCCGGCGATTTCGTGATCAGAAGGGTCAACAAGGAGTCGGTCTACGGGATCACCCCGCGCAATGCCGAGCAGACATTCGCCGTGCATGCCCTGCTCAATCCCGACGTCAAGCTGGTGACCATCTCCGGCAAAGCCGGCACCGGCAAGACCCTGCTCGCCCTGGCGGCAGCCCTCGAGTGTCGCTCGAAGTACCGGCAGATCCTGCTGACCCGGCCGCTGATACCCCTTTCCAACCGGGATATTGGGTTCCTTCCCGGCGACATCGCTTCAAAGATCAAACCGTACATGCAGCCGCTCTACGACAACCTCGGGGTCATCCGGGGCCAGTTCAGCGAGCGCAGCGAGATGTTCCAGCGTCTGCAGACCATGCAGAACGAGGAGAAGCTGGCCATTGAGCCGCTGGCCTACATCCTGGGGCGCAGTCTGGTCAGGATGTTCATGATCGTCGACGAAGCCCAGAATCTCACACCGCATGAGGTCAAGACCATCATCACCCGCGCCGGCGAGGGCACGAAGATCGTCTTCACCGGCGATATTCACCAGATCGACCACCCTTACCTCGGCAGCCGCTCCAACGGGCTCAGCACCCTGATCGACAAGATGCAGGGACAGAGGCTGTACGCCCATATCGACCTGCGCAAGGGGGAGAGATCAGAACTGGCCGAACTGGCGAGCAATATCCTCTGAAAAAATGGCTGATGCCGCGGCCTCTGCACCGGCCGCCAGGATCGATCAGCTTGTTGCGGAAAAATTGCAAGGCATCTCTAAGAGAGCCAAAAAAAGCTGGTGATTCGTCTGACCGCTGGTATATTCTGATGAAGAGAGGTTGCGGCTCAAGAGGCAAGGCAGAAGGGACGCTGTCGCATGCCGCAGAGCCGGTCCCATTCACCGCTATCAGATAAGCGCCAATGGCAAAAACACTCACCTACAAGGTCTTGAACAATAGACTGGTGTTCAAATGCCCGTTCTGCGAGGCCAGGAGGGTGGTCTCTCTGCCCGCAGACGTGCGGCGGAAGAGCATTCGCTGCCACAAGTGCGGCGAGATAGCCCACTGCAACCTCAACCGCCGTCAGATACCCCGTGAATCCCAGGCCGGCAGGGCAGTGATGGTGTTCAGCGATGGCAGAGAGGTGAATATCGATCTCTATGACATCTCAACCGGCGGTGTCGGCTTCGATATGCTGGATGGCAGCAGGGGGGTCTCTGTCAGTCAGGAAGTCAGGCTCAAGTGCGCCTGGAACCCTCGCCTGCTCGATCAGGGCCGCTATGTGGTCAGGAACGTCAAAGGTCGCCGGGTAGGCGTCCAGGCGGTAGACAGAAACTTCATGTAGCACACCCCGGGAACAAGCCTGTTGCATGCTGTCTTTTCCCGACAGACAGTCCCGCTGCCATCCTCGGCAGCTTCTCTTTTGCCACTTCCCCGGTGGAATCTCCGTTTTCCCTTCCTTTACCCTGAGCATTTCTTTAGACTGAAAATGATTGTGCCGTTTCTGGTTGCGGTCTTCCGCTGCGAATGAGCCGCTGACTTTCCAGCGAGGAAGGCTGCTATTGCGCTGACGCGGATGTCTCTCGAGATCCGGACGATTGCTTCTGCTGCATTGGAGAGAGGTGGAATACATGAAGTGGTTGATGATGGGTGCCGTCGCGCTGCTGCTGTGCTGCCCTTGCCAGATTGCGGCCCGGGATTCGGGCGGCAAGGCGGCAGGGGGCGGCGCGGATCAGATTCCCCCTTCGCTGCGGCAATGGACAAAGGACGTGATGCTGCTGGAAAAGGAGTACGACCGGTATTTGTTCCTGAGCAACAACTTGAACAGGACCTTTGCCATTTCGCGGCAGCTGCCTCCCAGGGAGGCGGAGCGGATTGCCGGTTCGGCTGAGGCGGTTCGCAGGGCTGTGTTGAGTCTGGCGGGCAGCTGGCAGGCCCTCGACTTGTCCCGGATTCCCCTCCAATACGCCCGCGCTGTCACGAAATGGGAGCAGAAGATCGGCGGTGTCCGCGCAGGCATGGAGTCGTTCGTTTGCAGTTACTGCGACATCTCTGCCGTCTCACCTGCCGGGGATGTCCCGGTGATAAACGCCTGTGCCGGCAAAGTCGATGAGGGTTGCGCGACGGGGAACTGCCTTGAATGCTGCGGCAGCAATCCCGACTCCAGCCTGCAGCGCCTGTGCTCCGCGCGCTGCCAGCATCATGCGGCGCTGTGCCTGCTGGGTGACGCCATCAATCGCCATTCCCGGGGCGCGGACGGCACGGCACGCCACTGACCGGAGAGAAAGCCGAGGCTGGCAGGCAGGGACTTCGGGGCGGCTGAGGTTTCCTGGCTGTTGCCGAAAGCGCTTCCGTCCATTTCCCGGTTTATCGCCACTGGCAACAAGCCCGGTTTGCAGAGCGATTCCGGTACGAATTGTTTCTCGGGGTTAAATATTTCAATTATGTACTATTTCAATTCGCTGTTGTACAATAATGTATTATTGCGCATCGGGGGCGGCGTGCTCTGTTGAGCATTTCCTCCGATCTTTTCAGGAGATGAGACGGACTGACGAATTTGTCGACTGTCTGGCACTGCTCTTGCGTTGCCTGATGAAGGGGAGGCCTGACAGTGCGCCTGCGTTACCTGCGGTCAGTCGCCGGTACGGAAGACCATGCAGGCGGGAATTCCCCTGAACGAGATGGCTGAGATGAATTTGCTGCCGGCTGGGAGGTGATGCCGATGGAGACGTTCGCACGGTACGACCCGGAAGACTTTTACGACGAACTGATCGAACCGGACGGCAGGCCCCGGCCCGGAGCTCAGCTGCTTGTCGACAAGATCGAATCCCTGCCGCCCGGGGATCTGGCGATGCGCCAGCGGGCGGCGGAGGCGCTGCTGCTGAAGATGGGGATTACCTTCAATGTCTACGGGCGGGAGGAGGGAACCGAGAAGATCTTCCCCTTCGACATAATCCCGCGCATCGTCTCCGCCGAAGACTGGCGGCAGATAGAAGCGGGGCTCAGGCAGCGCATATTCGCCCTCAACGAATTCCTCCAGGATATCTACAACGGGAAAAAGATATTGCGGGACAAAGTCGTCCCCGAAGACCTGATCCTCAGCAGCCGGACCTACCGCAAGGAATGCGAGGGATTCACTCCGCCGCGCGGTATCTGGTGCCATGTCACCGGGACCGATCTGGTGCGGGATCGCGACGGCAGCTTTTACGTGCTTGAGGACAACCTGCGATGTCCCTCCGGGGTTTCGTATGTGCTGGAGAACCGGCAGGTGCTCAAACGGACCTTTCCCCAGGTCTTCGAGGCCTCGAAGGTCCGGCCGGTGGACGATTATCCGAGCAAGCTTCTGGAAATGCTCGAGTTCCTCGCTCCGGAACACATCGCCAAGCCGACCATCGGCGTCCTTACCCCGGGGATTTACAACAGCGCCTATTTCGAGCATTCCTTTCTCTCCCAGCAGATGGGTGTTGAACTGGTCGAGGGGCAGGATCTGGTGGTTGCCGATGGCCATGTCCACATGCTCACCACCAAAGGTCTTAAGCGGGTGGACGTCCTCTATCGCCGCATCGACGACGACTTCATCGATCCCGAAGCGTTCCGGCCGGATTCGCTGCTGGGCGTCCGCGGTCTGGTCGGCGTCTACAAGGCCGGTCGCATCGCCATGGCCAACGCCCCCGGCACCGGCATCGCCGACGACAAGGTCATATACGCCTATGTCCCCAAAATCATCCGCTACTACACAGGCGAAGAGCCGATTCTGGCCAACGTTCCGACCTATATCTGCCGAGACGACGCCGACCGCGCCTATGTCCTCGATCACCTCGACGAGCTGGTGGTGAAGGCGGCCAACGAATCCGGCGGCTACGGTATGCTGGTCGGGCCGCATGCCACGGCGGAAGAGCGGAAGGCCTTCGCCGAAAAGATCACGGCGGAACCGCGCAACTACATGGCCCAGCCGACCATTTCCCTGTCCAGGGTGCCGACGATCGTTGGGGAGAAGATCGAGGGACGCCACGTCGATCTCCGACCGTACGTACTGTTTGGCCGGGAAATCTATGTCCAGCCGGGCGGGTTGACCCGGGTGGCCCTGAAAAAGGGCTCACTGGTTGTCAATTCTTCGCAGGGCGGCGGCTCCAAGGATACCTGGGTGCTGTAGGGCGAAAACGAAAGCGAGGGGAGGAACCCATGCTCAGCCGCGTGGCCAATTCGATCTACTGGATGTGCCGATATATCGAACGGGCGGAGAATGTCGCCCGCTTCATCAGCGTCAATCTCAACCTCCTGCTCGACATGCCCTCTGAAGTTGGCAAGCACTGGGAGCCGCTGGTGATGATCACCGGCGATCAGGAACCGTTCGAGGAGCGCTACCGCGAATATACCAAGGAGGCGGTCATCAACTTCCTGACCTTCGACCGTGACTACCCCAACTCGATCAGGTTCTGCCTGGCGGCGGCCAGGGAAAACGCCCGATCGATACGGGAGATCATCAGTTCGGAGATGTGGGAGCACCTCAACAGCTTCTACCTCGACATCGCCGATACCGCCAGCAAAGCCATGGCGCTGCAGGATCCGCATCGCTTCTTCAAGATCATCCAGATGCGCAGCCACCTGTTCACCGGCCTGATGGATTCGACGATGAGTCACGGCGAGGCGTGGAATTTCGCGCGGATCGGCATGATGATGGAACGCGCCGACAAGACCTCGCGGATCCTCGACGTCAAGTATTTCATGCTCCTGCCGCAGGCCGACCTTGTCAACACCTCGATTGACAATATCCAGTGGACGGCGGTGCTGAAATCGGCGAGCGCCTTCGAGATGTACCGCAAGGAGCACCACCAGATCTCGCCGCGCCAGGTTGCCAGCTTCATGATTTTCGACAGCCATTTCCCGCGCTCGATCCGCCACTGCGTCGGCAAGGCCCAGGTCTGCCTGCAGCGGATCATGAACGGTTCGCTTGCTGGTGCTGCGAATCCCGCGGAAAAGCTGCTTGGCCGCCTCCGGGCCGATCTCGATTATGCCGATATTGGCGATGTCATCGCCATGGGGATGCATGAGTATCTCGATAACCTGCAGACCAAGCTCAACCAGATCGACGTGGCGATCGGCATGACCTTTTTCAATATCAAACCGTCGCCTGATGCCGGATCGGGCCAGCAGTAGCGTGGTCGGCCCGGCGGCCTGAAGCCTGTCCCTGACCGCTGTGGCGCCGGCAAGGGATGGCCACGGCAGATCCACTTGCAAGGAGGAGTTGTGGGAATCCATGTTGCCGTGCATCATCGCACGACCTATCGCTATGAACGACGGATCAGCCTCGGGCCGCAGGTTGTCCGGCTGCGTCCGGCGGCGCATTGCCGGACGCCGGTACTCGGTTATTCCCTGCAGGTCGTGCCGGAACAGCATTTTCTCAACTGGCAGCAGGACCCGTTCGGCAACTACCTCGGCCGCCTGGTCATCCCGGAAAAGACCGATGTGTTTCAGGTGACGGTGGATCTCGTCGCCGAGATGGTTGTCATCAACCCGTTCGATTTCTTCCTCGAACCTGAAGCCGAGCAGTTCCCCTTCGCCTATCCACCCCAGCTCCGTGAAGATCTCACCCCGTATCTGGCCTGCAGCCCTGCCGGCCCCCTGCTGACGTCCTACCTGGCGGCCCTCGATCGCGGTCCGGCGCCTTCGATCGGCTTTCTCGTCGACCTCAACCGGCGGCTGAACCAGGACATCCGCTACCTGATCCGGATGGAGCCGAACGTGCAGAGCTGCGAGCGGACGCTGCGGCTGCGCAGCGGTTCCTGCCGGGACTCGGCCTGGCTGCTGGTCAATCTCCTGCGGCATATCGGACTTGCGGCGCGGTTTGTCTCCGGCTACCTGATCCAGCTCACCGCCGACGTCGAGTCATTGGACGGGCCGTCGGGGCCGGCGACCGATTTCACCGATCTGCATGCCTGGGTAGAGGTGTATCTGCCCGGCGCCGGCTGGGTGGGGCTTGATCCCACCTCCGGGTTGCTGGCCGGTGAAGGCCATATCCCGCTGGCCTGCTCGCCCGAACCGCAGAGCGCCGCGCCGATCACCGGGGCCCTGGAGGTCTGCGAGGTCGATTTCCGGCACGAGATGCGCGTCGCCCGCCTGCGTGAAGAGCCGCGTTCGACGCGGCCTTACCCGGAAGAGGTCTGGGCTGCAATTGTCGCGGCCGGCGACCGGGTGGACGCCGAACTGCAGGCGGGGGATGTCCGGCTGACGATGGGCGGAGAACCGACCTTCGTCGGCATCGACCATCCGGACGCGCCGGAATGGAACACCGAGGCGCAGGGCGAAGAGAAACAGGGCCTTGCCCGACAGCTGATGCAGAGGTTGCGGCGGCAATGGGCCCCGGGAGGATTTTTGCACTGCGGCCAGGGCAAATGGTATCCGGGGGAATCCCTGCCGCGCTGGGCGCTGGCCTGCTATTGGCGCAAGGATGGCGTGCCGGTATGGACGGACGAGCGCTGGCTGGCAGATCCCGCCGGCGATTACGGGTGCACGGCGGAGGATGCGCGACGGTTCATCGAAGCCCTCACGGAGCTGCTGGGGGTCGCAGCGGAATTCATCCGTGAGACCTACGAGGATATCGTCTACTTTCTCCACAAGGAACAGCGTCTGCCGATCAATGTCAGTCCCGATGACCCCCGCCTCGACGATGCGGAAGGCCGGGCGCGGATCGTCCGCGCCTTCGAGCGCGGCCTCGGGGCCGTGGTCGGGTATGTCCTGCCGCTGCGCTACGGATCATGGATCAGTGGCCCCTGGCCGTTCAGGGGCGAGCATCTGTTCCTGCTTCCCGGCGACAGTCCGGCCGGCCTGAGACTGCCCCTGGATTCGCTTCCCTGGGTTGCTCCCGAGCGCCGGCTGAGCGAGTTCGCACCGGACCCTCTTGCCGATCGCGGGCCGTTGCCGGATAACCGGGGGCAGCAGGTTCTGTCGCATGCATCCCGCGGGCAATCGCCGCCGGCAATGAGTGAACAGTCTCCCGGTGCCTCCGCAGGAGAGGACCCGGTGGTGCGCACCGCCCTCTGCGTTCAGCCGCGTGAGGGCCGGCTGCACGTCTTCATGCCGCCGATCCTCAGCCTGGAAGGCTACCTCGAGCTCATCCGGGCCGTGGAGATCTGCGCCTGCCGCACCGGGCTGCCGGTGGTGATCGAAGGATACGCGCCGCCGATCGACCCGCGCCTGGAGTGTCTGAAAATCACCCCGGACCCCGGGGTCATCGAGGTGAACATCCAGCCCCTGCTGAACTGGCGGCAGATGATCGACTGCACCACCACCCTCTACGAGGCTGCCCGCCTGTCGCGGCTGGCGACCGAGAAATTCCTGCTCGACGGCCGTCAGACCGGAACCGGCGGCGGCAACCACCTCGTCGTCGGCGGGCCGACCCCGGCCGACAGCCCGTTCCTGCGCCGGCCCGACCTGCTGCGCAGCCTGCTCGCCTTCTGGAACAATCATCCGGCGCTGTCCTACCTTTTCTCGGGGATGTTCATCGGACCGACCAGCCAGCAGCCCCGGGTCGACGAGGCCCGCCACGACAGCCTCTATGAACTGGAGATCGCCTTCGCCGAGCTCGATCGCCAGTCGGCGGCCAACGCCCCCTGTCCGCCGTGGCTGGTGGACCGGCTGTTCCGCCATCTGCTGGTGGATGTCAGCGGCAACACCCACCGCTCCGAGCTGTGCATCGACAAGCTCTACTCGCCGGACAGCAGCGCCGGCAGGCTTGGGCTGCTCGAGTTCCGTTCCTTTGAAATGCCGCCCCATGCGCGGATGAGTCTCGCTCAGCAGCTTCTGCTGCGGGCCTGTATCGCCTGGTTCTGGAGGACCCCGTACCGGCGGCCGCTAATACGCTGGGGGACGGCCCTGCATGACCGCTTCATGCTGCCTGAGGCGCTCCGCGACGATCTCTCCGAGGTGGTGGCAGCGCTCGGCGAGGCCGGTTTTCCCCTTGCCATGGAGTTCTACCACCCCCATTTCGAATTCCGTTTCCCGGTTCATGGAAGGTTTCAGTGCATGGGAATGGCGATCGAACTCCGCCAGGCCCTCGAGCCGTGGCATGTCCTTGGTGAAGAGCCGGGAGGCGGAGGGACGGCGCGGTATGTCGACAGTTCGGTGGAGCGGCTGCAGGTGAGAATCGACGGGATGTCCTCGGACCGCTACCTGCTGACCTGCAACGGACGGCGGGTGCCCCTCAAGGAGGCCCGTTCCGGTACAGGCCGTTTCGGGGGGGTACGCTACCGGGCGTGGCAGCCTCCAACCTGCCTGCATCCCACCATCGGCGTGCACACTCCACTGACCTTCGATTTGATCGACACCTGGAACAGGCGCTCGATCGGCGGATGCGTCTACCATGTCGGGCATCCCGGCGGCCGCAACTACGAGACCATGCCGGTCAACGGGCATGAGGCCGAAGGCCGCCGCCTGGCCCGCTTTTCCTGTCTCGGGCACAGCCCCGGCGAAGAGAGGAGTCTGCCGCCTGCCGAGGACAACCCGCATTTTCCGTTTACCCTCGACCTGCGTCGACAAATCATGTCATCTGGAATATGATGCGGCATGACTTCACGATCGACTTTCCCAGGGCCTCAGGCCACTGATCTCTGCCGCCGCCCCGGACTGCTCGCCGGGCTGGCCTGCCCCGACGGGCGTTACTGCGAATCCTTCACGGAGCAGGGGCAAGCCCGATCCCACTGGCACGACATCCTGGCGATGGTCAACGACGCAACGCCGGAGGTGCTGCGCGAGCGGCAGGAACGGGTCAGGCGGATGCGGCACCAGGACGGGGCCACCTACAATCCCTTCGACGCTCCGGATGGGCGGGGAATTCCCTTTGCCCTGGAGATGGTGCCTCTGCCGCTGACTGCAGGGGAATGGCGCGGTCTGGAAAACGGGCTGATCCAGCGGGCAAGCCTGCTCGAGCGGATTCTGGCCGATGTCTACGGACCGCAGGAATTGCTGAAGAGCGGCACGCTCCCCCCCGAGCTGATCTTTGCCAACCCCCATTTCCTGCACGCCTGCCACGGCATCGTACCGAGCGGTGGCCGGTTTCTGACGCTGTATGCTGCCGACTGCTACCGGGGGAAGGACGGCACCTTCAGGGTGCTGCGCGATTATGGGGGCAACCCGACAGGCCTGGGCTATTCGTTGGAAAACCGGATAGTGATTTCGCGGCTGGTGCCGGACCTGTATCACCGTACCCAGATACGGAGACTGGCGCCGTTTTTCCAGCTTTTCCACACCGGCATGGAAAACCGCACTGCGGTGCGGCGCGAGGATCCGAGCATCGCCTTGCTGTCTCCCGGCCCGGAAAGCCCGATTTATTTCGAGCAGGCGCTGCTTTCCCGTTATCTTGGCTACCCGCTGGTCGAAGGCCAGGACCTGACAGTCCGCAATGGCAAAGTATTCTTGAAGAAACTGGCGGGGCTCGAGCCCGTCGATGCCATTTTCCGGCACGTCGAAGATGGCCAGATAGACCCCTTCGCGCTGCGCCGCGAGACCTCCCTCGGTGTGGCGGGGCTGATTCAGGCCGCCCGCGAGGGGAACATCGATATAACCAACCCGATCGGCGCCGCCTTTGTCGACACGCCGCTGTTGTCGGTATTGCTGGAGAGGCTGTGCGGGCTTCTGCTCGGCGAGCCGTTGCGGATGGCCAGCCACCCGGCGGTGTGGTGCGGCGAGGAGCACGGGAGGGCGCTTGCTCTCGCTGGATCGGCCGCCTGGCACTACCTGCCCGCGCTGGACAGGGCTGCCAGGCTAAATCCGGATCCGCGCGAGGCCATCGCGGCGTCGGCGATGGCGGTCATGGCCCGGCAGCCGGTCGTCCCCTCGGCGGTACCGGTGTGGAGCGATGCCGGCATGGAGATGCGCCCGGTGGTGCTGCGCCTGTTCGTCTGCGCCCCTGCGGATGGCTTCGCGGTG